>JAPDJB010000062.1 GCA_029259285.1 Candidatus Bathyarchaeota archaeon
TCCCAGCTTCACAGGATCGCCGAGGTGGGCGTCTGTTCCCTGATTGGTTCTGAAGATGACCCAACGCTCGATCGACTCATCGATCCCAAGCATCTCAAAGGCCCTGTGAACCACCTCCGGAGATTCACCCCTTATACCAAGAAGAACGGGGTCAGGCCCCCTGGGAGTTATGAGAATCCTGCCGGTCTCAGGGTCATAGTTGTTGAAGGTCTCGGGGGCTGTCGCCCGATCCATCTCCACCACCGACCCCGGATCCACCCTTCGAGGCTTACCCCAATTCTCAGGCTGTCTATACGCGAGGAGCTCATAGGTGTAGTCCCCCTCTAGTGTTTCCCCTATGGCCGCTAGGGCTCCTATGAGGCCTCTCATCTCCTTATAGCCTATCGCCGAGGCGGAGTATTCGTCGATGAGTTCCATCGCCTCCCTCAGCGTCGTCAATCCCTTGATGGTTCTCTCAGCGAAATCTCTGATGGGATGGGGGATCTCGCCGATGTGGAAGACCACCCCTGGATGGGTTTGTGGATGCTCCAAATCGGCGTAGGCCTCCACCTCTTGGATGACTATATGCTTAACCTTAGACTCCAACTCCTCGGGGATGCTAACCCTCAGGCAGATGGCCCCATTACCCCGAGTCTTCCACGGGGCATTTGGGTTAAGCCTGATGAGGCTTGGATAATCGATGAAGTCGACATTCAAGTTTAATAGATCCTCAACGATTCTGGCCGCTATATAGGTGGTGCATCCCCCCCTCGGCGAATCAGTGTCGTCGATGCCGATGTGGAGTAGCAAGCCGCCCCATGAGAGCCTTAAGAGGGATATAAGGGTTAAGATGGATCGCCCTAAATAGATGGTTGAGACCCCTAATCCATGATGCTCCCCTCCGTTGAGCGGATCGCTGAGAGGCGTAAGAGGCTGGGCCTAACCCAGAGTCAGCTAGCCGAGTTGGCCGGTGTGAGCCAATCCTACATCGCGAAGCTGGAGGCCGGTAAGATCGAGCCCTCCTACAGGAAGGTTAAGGCTATTCTAGAGGCGCTGCAGAGGGTTGAGGATGGCAGGGGGGTTAAAGCGGCGGATATAATGTCTAGGGATGTCATCTACATCGAGGCTCATGAACCCGTTAAGAGGGCGGCGGAGCTCATGATGAGATATGGCTATTCACAGCTCCCAGTTCTGGAGGAGGGTAGGATTGTTGGAAGCATCTCAGAGAAGACTATCATGGAGAGATTTATGGAGGGGGAGGATGGCCCATCCCTCGCTGAGAGGCCTATCTCAGAGGTGATGGATGACGCCTTCCCACAGGTTGGGGATGAGGCCCCACTATCCGTCTTGACAGCCCTATTGAGGGTCTACCCAGCGGTTCTCGTCACTAAGAGAGGAAGAATCATAGGCATCGTGACAAAGGCGGATCTACTCAAGACCTTGGAGGCCTAGACGACGATCATCGTCAACGTCGACCTAACCTTATCCAAACGCCTAATCTTCCAGCTTATCGTATCCTTCAACTCCTGCATCGTCTCCGTCTCAACCCTCGCGATGATGTCGTAGACCCCATAAACCATGTAGGCCTCCTTCACCTCCGGTATCTCCCTCAGCTCCTTCAACACCTCATGCTCAGCGCCGATCTCGGCGTTGATCAGGACAAAAGCCATCGGCAAAACATCCACCCCTAAATTTAAAGACCCTCCTCTCCCCTAATTAAAATTTGTTGGTTATAATAGTCAACTTTACCTGCTTAAAGCCGTAGAGGAACCCTTCAGAGCATAAAGGTGGGAGAGATGGCTGATATAATCGTAGGCGGAAAGAGAATCCCCTGCAGCCTCATCATCCTCGATCTAGATGGAACTCTGATAGATGCGGAGGCTAGATTCAGGGCCTTAGCCGAGGCTAGGATGGAGGTGATGAGTCGAAGATTCGGCGGTGAGGCAGCCTCCCTCTGGGCTAGATTCTCGGGTGTAGACCCAGCCATAGGAGATGTAGACATGGATGGCCCCCTGGCGAAGGCCCCTAGGAGAGAGGACATCATAGTGGCGGCCGTCGCCCTCTATCTAACGGGCATCGGCTGGGGTGATGCTAGGAGACTAGCCGAGGAGGCCTACATCGAGGCCGATAGGCTTATGGCCTCAAGGTATAGGGCTGAGGCCCTACCAGGGATTCCCGAGACCCTTGAAAGGCTGAGGGAGGCGGGGCTTAGGATGGCTGTAGCCACCAACGAGGTTAGAGCTAGAGCCTCTAAGGCCCTGGAGGAGGCTGGGCTTCTCCCTCTAATCGATGTGATCGTCGGCGTCGACGAGGTTGAAAATCCTAAGCCAGCTCCGGATCTGATAGTCTCAGCCTGCCAGAGATGCGGCGTATCCCCCTCTATGGCCGTCTATGTCGGTGATCAGCCTGAAGACCTGATGGCGGCGGAGGCGGCTGGCGTTAGGGTCGTGGGGGTTGGGCCTAGGGTTGAGGGGGCCGAGATGCATATCGGCTCCGCGGCGGAGATTAGAGTCCTGTAGACTCATTATAAGTGGCTGCCACTTATAGCGTCAGCGTAGGATGGTGAAGGCCTCCATCAGTAAGGCCTCCTCCAGCTCTCCCCGCTCAGTTATGCCGTAGTAGTAGCCTCCGGTTATCCTCGGTATCTCCATCAATAGCTCCTTAGGCTCAAGCCATATCTTCCCAGTTCTCTCCTCCATCCCTCTCTTATAGCGCTCGGATACCTCGTCATGCTCCACGTGGGCGGGGTTTATAACCAGCGTTCTTATCCCCTCCCTCCTGAGGAGGTGGGCGACATAGATGACATCGGCCTGGGCGTGATTCACATATCGCTCCCTCGTATGGGGTGAGAGGGGTGACTCTAGGGGTATGTTTGCGATCCCATCGGAGATGATGACCAGGATCGGTATGATCTCCCTATTCCTCAGCCTCTCATTCCTCAGAATCCTCCAAGCCTCGAACATCCCTGAGGCGAGGGGCGTGAGATCGCTGGCCCCCACATCCCTCAGCCTCCTCACCACCAGGTCTATATTCGACGTGGGCGTCTGGAGCGTGACGGCCCCCTCACCCTTGAAGACCACCAGGCCGAGTCGGTCACGCCTCCTGAGGGCGATGTCCCTCATGCTGAGGATGGCGTTCCTCACGTTTGGGAGCGACGGTATCATCGACTCACTCATGTCGAGGAGGAGGACGATGGTCAGCGGAGCCCTCATCTCCCTAACCTTAACCCTAATATCCTCAACCTCAACCCTGAGGGCCAGTCCACCCCTCTCCCTATAGGGCTGGTGGGGCGCGGCGGCCCTGATGGTGGGGCCGAGGGCTATATCCCAGGGCCTCCCCTTGGGGAACTCGTAGGAGACGTATCGGCCCCGCCTCGATCTCGCCCTAGTCTTCGAACGCCTCCCCACCCCTCCCCTGATCCTCCTCCCCCTCCTCACCATCTCGAATCGGTATAGGCGTCTACGTCCACCGGCCTCCAGGAGCTTCGCCCCCTTCCCCACCAGCACCCTGTAGAGCCTGCGGAGGGAGGCGATGACTGGTATATTTATGGTGGTGGAGGCCTCCATGGGCCTCTCAACATCCCGATGCTCGGTGGGATGGCTCTGCTGGAGGACTATCCTACGCCTCATCCCCGAGCCGAGGTAGGTGTAGAGGTAGACGATGGGCTGGACAACCCTCCTCGGGGAGAGGAGGGATAGGAGGAGGAAGACCCCCGAGACGAGGGCGAGGTGGAGGAGTAGAAGCCTAGGAGTCATAGCTCTCACGGCCTCCGTTATAGGCTGGTTGAGGATGAGGGCCTTGAGGAAGAGCGTCAACATCGAGAGGATGAGGCTGAGGGCTATGAGGAGGCTGGCCACGGCGGCGGCGTGGAGGAGCCAGCTTAGGGGTGGACGTCTCCCCCCCATCCTCCCGATGCGATGGGCTGAGGCCCTGGATGGGGAGGGTTCAAGGGAGGGTTTAAGCCTCACCGGCTTCTCGACGACATCTCCTGGCTTCCCACCCATCAGAACCTCCCTTATCACCCCTGCGGCCATCCCCCTCCCATGCTCCCCCCTCACCCTATGCGCGGTGGCGAGGGTGAAGACCTTTAGGATGTCGTCCTCCCCAACCCTTGTTCTACCCTCCAGGGCTGCCAGGGCCTTAGCCGCCCTTATGACAGCTAGATCCGATCTGAGGCCCTCCACCTCCAGCTTTGAGCAGGCCTCGGCGACCCCCTCCATGATATGTCTGGGAACCTCAACCCTTTTGAGTAGCCTCCTAGCCCTATCAACCCTCTCTCGAAGCCTCCTCTGCTCATCCTCATATCGCTTATAGAAGCCCTCTGGGTCTTCCTCAAACTCTATGTTCCTCTCGGCTATCTCAGCTCTCAGCTCAGGCTCCCTGATCCTCTCCAGCTCAACCCTCAGGGCGAAGCGGTCTAGGATTTGAGGCCTCAGCTCACCCTCCTCTGGGTTCATGGAGGCGATAAGTGTGAACCTGGCGGGGTGTATGAGGCTGACCCCCTCCCTCTCGACGACGTTCCAGCCCGAGGCCGCTGGGTCTAGGATGCAGTCGATGATGTGATCCGGAAGGAGGTTCACGTCGTCGATGTATAGGATGTTCTGATTCGCCCTGGCTAATAGTCCAGGCTTAAGCCTCTTCACCCCCTCCCTGAGGGCTGCCTCCGTGTCGACGGCGCCGAGCAATCCATCCTCCGAGGCCCCTATGGGAAGCTCGACTATACGCATCTTCCTCCTAGTCGTCGGCAGACTCCCCTCCCTCCTAAGCCTCTCACGGCATCCTGGACATAGATGCCTCGAATCCCTTGGGTCGCAGTGGTAGGGGCAGTCGGCGACGGCCTCAACCTCTGGGAGTATATCTTCCAGGGCCCTGACCAGAGTCGACTTCCCAGAGCCCTTCGGGCCTGTGAGGAGGACTCCCCCAAGGTCGGGGTCTACAGCCGAGAGTAGGAGGGCTAGCTTAGCCCTCTCCTGGCCGACGATGGCTGTGAAGGGGTAGGTCAGCCTCAAGGCTCAGCCTCAACCCTTCTAACAATCTTCAGGGCCCTGGTGAAGGCCTCCCTTATCTGGGCCTCAGAGGCCGGTGGATCTACGCCCATATTCCTCGTTCTATGGCTGAGGGCTAGGTAGGCGCACTTGAGTATATCCTCAGGCTCCACGACCTCCCTCCCCCTCAGGGCTGCGAGGGCCTTGGCTGCTTTTACTATGATGATGTCTGGCCTATGGCCGTCGACGTTGAGGTCTATCGCCATCCTCGCCACCACCTCATAGAGGTCTTCCGGAACTTTCACAGATGGCAGCAGCCGCTTAGCCCTCTCGATACGCCCCATCAGCTCCCTCTGCCGTTCAGCGTAGCGCTCCCTAAACCCTATCGGGTCTTCCTCAAACTCTATGTTGAGCCTCATAACCTCCATCCTCAGCTTCGGATCTCTAATCGTCGAGACCTCGGTGTGTAGGGCCATTCGATCTAGGAGCTGGGGC
>JAPDJB010000158.1 GCA_029259285.1 Candidatus Bathyarchaeota archaeon
TGTAGGCCTCCACGCCGTTAGGGATGCCATACTCGCAGGGGAGAGATACCTATACTCGACGACACATGTGGTTAGGGAGAAGGTGGATTACGGCGAGATACTTGTGAGATCCAAGCCCGTCCCCGTCATCCTCCCCGAAGGCGTAACCCTCGAAGACCTTAAGAGGGATAGGGGGCTCCTAGAACGGGTTGTGAGGGAGAATCAGAACAGGTTGAAGAGGGATGGAGACTGGGTCATCTATCCATTGACGCTTCAGATGATCGCTGAGGGGCGTATAGCCCTCGACGGCGAGGGTGGAGTCTACATCGATGGAGTCCTCATGCCCTATGGGCTGAGGCTGTAAAAAGGAGGGGTTAGATTAAGCCCCTCTCAGAGAGGAAGCGGCTGACGATCTCCTCGAGATCCGGCTTTGTCGTCTCCCTCAGCTCAAAGGAGACGTGGACGACGGGTTTGTTCAGCCTCAGGAATCTCTCTAGGTGGCTTGGGGTTCCGAGGACGACGGCGTCGCAATCCACAGCGTTTATAGAGGCCTCAAGCTCCCTCATCTGCTCACGGCCATAGCCCATGGAGGGCAATACCTCCCTAAGCTTGGGATACTCATCGTAGACGGCCTTCAGGGAGCCGACGGCGTGGGGTCTTGGGTCGACGATCTCGGCGGCCCTAAACTGCCTAGCGGCGACGTATCCAGCTGCGTAGCCGAGGCCTCCATGGGTGACGGTAGGCCCATCCTCGACGACGAGGACGCGTTTACCCTCTATGAGTTCAGGTCTGTCAACCGATATGACGGATTCTGCCTCGATGATCGGAGCCTCCGGATTCAGCTTTCTCAGATTCTCCTCGACGGTTTCAATCGACTCCCTGTCGGCGACGTTCACCTTGTTCACCACGAAGACATCGGCCATCATCGCATTAGCCGTCCCTGGATACGACCTCAACTCATGTCCAGGCCTCAGGGGGTCTGCCACGACGATGTGGAGATCCGGCTTGTAGAAGGGTAGATCGTTGTTTCCACCGTCCCAGACGATTAGGTCGCCCTCCTCCTCAGCCCTCTTGATGATACCCTCATAGTCGACGCCTGCATAGAGGGGGACTCCAAGCCTTATGATGGGTTCATACTCCTCCCTCTCCTCGATGGTGCACTCATAGCGGTCGAGATCCCCAAAGTCTCCGAATCGTTGAACAGCCTGCTTAGCCAGGTCTCCATAGGGCATTGGATGTCTGATGGCGACGGGCTTTAGGCCCTTTGACAGCAGTATGCGCAGAACCCTCCTGGTGACGGTGCTCTTCCCCGCTCCGGTTCTTACGGCGCAGATGGAGATCACCGGACGTCTAGACTCCAGCATCGTCGAACCTGGGCCTAGGAGCATGAAGTCGGCTCCCAGCGCCAGAATCTCCGAAGCCTTCTCCATCACATCTTCATAGAGGAGGTCGCTGTAGGAGAGAACCGCCAGCTCAACCCCCTCCTCCCTTATCAGCCTCGGGAGCTCCTCCTCGGGGAGTATCGGTATACCCTCAGGGTATCGATCACCAGCCAGCTCCGGCGGATAGATTCGACCGGAGATGTTTGGAAGCTGAGCCGCCGTGAAGGCCACAACCTCGTATTGGGGGTTGTCCCTGAAATAGACGTTGAAGTTATGGAAATCCCTACCTGCTGCTCCCAGGATGACGACTCTCCGTGCCATCATGCACTAATTGGTGCAGAGAGGGATAAATTTTGTTATATTTAGGACATTAAGACTCTCGGAGTATGGGGCAGGTCATGCAGTGAGGGCCGCCTCCGCCGAGGCTGAGCTGGCATCCTGGGATGCCGATGACGTCGAAGCCCCTCTCCTCCAGCAGCCTCTTAACCCGCTCATTCCACTCGTAGGTGACGTATTTCCCGTCGCCTATTCCTAGGATGTTGGTGCCGAAGTTTCGAACCTCCCAATCGTCGACGTAGATTATGTCAAAGCCCCTCTCCTTGAGGTAATCCTCAATGAAGGCCAGCTCCACCTCCCCGTCCTCCCTGTAGATCCAGGCTGGGTATAGCTCCAGGGAGGGTTTATGGATCACCGCTAGGTCTCTGCTGAGGATCATCAAGGCTCCATCGAGGTGAACCCTGAAGCTTGGTAGGGTGACAGCCACCAGCTCCTTTATGGCTTTGCCAAGCATCAGCTCTCTCATGGCTTCGACTCCCCCCTCATCTGATCTCGGGCCGAAGCCGATGAGCAGTGTCTCGAGGTCGAGGTAGACGAGGTCTCCACCCTCCAGGTAGGCTGGATGACTAACCCTAAGCGCGATGGGTATGCCCAGCCTCTCCATCGCCTTCTCGGCTAGGAGGGGTTCAGCATACCTCGCCTGATGTCGCATCCTCATCCTTATGGCTCCGAGATTTGTGACGCTGCAGATGTCCCTCGTGTAGACGAGGTCTGGCATACGCTCAGCTATACGTCTATCCTCCTCTCCGAGTAGTTCCCCAAGCAGATAGACCTCTACCCCCTCGCCTCTGAGGGCCTCTACGAAGGCCTCATGCTCCCTGATGAACTCCCTCCAATAGACGATGTCCCTGAAGAGGTAGTGATCCTTCGTCTGAGGCGTCACCCTCCTCAGATGCTCCGAGGGCTTATGCATCAAGACCTTCCTCAACATTCCATACTCGGATTGGGCGCCGAACTCCATCTCAGCTCCCCTTTGAGATGAGTTCTGGAGATAAAATCCTTTATCATAATGATGAGTTAGGATTCAATATGGCTTCTAAGAGAGCTTTGGTGAGAGAGCCTGGAGCCACCTACCCCAGATGTATCTCATCACATCCATTGAGGCATACCATCAACGTGGAGAGGGCTAGAAGGCAGCATGCTGAGTATTGTAGGGTATTGGAGGAGCTGGGCTTAGAGATCATCAGGCTGCCGAGGGACGATGAGCATCCGGACTCCTGCTTCGTTGAGGATAACGCCGTCGTCCACGGCGGTCGAGCCCTCATCTGCGGGATGGCTAAGCCCAGCAGGAGGGGGGAGGTGAAAGCCGTGGAGGAGGTGTTGAGGTAGTATATGCCTGTGAAACGGGCTGAGCCGCCGGCCACCATAGAGGGAGGCGATGTCATACATCTACCGGATAGGTTGATCTCGGGGTTGACGGAGAGGACTAACGCCCTAGGCGTAGCCCAGATGAGGGATTGGCTGAACGTCCCCGTGGAGACCATAGAGGATCCATGCATCGTCCACCTGAAGAGCTACATCACATACCTAGGCAGAGGCATCATGATCACGACGAGAAAATACGCCGATCACCCCGTCCTCAAACCCTTCGAGAGGCTCATAGTCCCAGATGAGGAGTGGTATGCCGCCAACACGCTCTCCATAGGCGACGTCATCCTCATGCCTGAGGGCTATCCCAGAGCCGTTGAGATGGTGAGGGAAGCTGGATTCGATGTCATCACCCTAGACGTCAGCGAATTCACTAAATGTGAAGGTGCCCTAACCTGCCTCTCCATCATCTTCTAACGGTGAACAGCCATGACGCTTCAGGCGGTGATGGAGGCTGAGAAACCGAGGGAAGGGTTAAAGATCGATATGCACTGCCACATCTCCCTCGTCGAATACACAGACCCAAGACATCCTAGGATCGTAAGGGTGTCAAGGGAGGAGCTCCTCTCCGACCTGGATGCAGCGGGCTTCGATATGGCCGTCATACTATCAGACCGCAGGACACCGCCTGAGGCCGTCTCCCAGTTCATCTCAGCCGCCCCAGACCGCCTAATAGGCTTCGGCTACGTCAACCCCCTAAAGCCTGAGGCTTCGGAGGAGGTGGTTAGGCAGCGAGAGGAGCTCGGCCTGTATGGCTTGAAACTCTATCCAACTCTCGATGGGTATAGGGCTGATGATCCAAAGGCTTTCACGGTGTATGAGGTGGCCCAGGAACTGGAGATGCCGGTTATGTTCCATCAAGCTGGGATGCCAGAGCCACAGGCCCTTTTGAGGCATACTGATCCAGAGCAGATCGATGTGGTGGCCGCCTGCTTTCCAAGGCTGAGGATAATCCTCGCCCACCTCGGCTATCCAAGGGTCGATGAATCCCTATATTTGGCGAGGAAGCATGGGAACATCTGGCTGGACATAAGCTGGATCTACGGCGACATAAGGCATCCAAGCTACCGATACTTCCTATGGAGAGACCTTTTGAAGGCCTTGAACCTCGGAGTCTTAGACCACATAGTCTTCGGCACCGATTATCCAGGGATAAAGCAGGCTGAGTATGTCGAGATTCTCATGTCCATCAATCAATACGCTGTTCACCCAGAGCTTGAGATACCCAACAAAGAACTCGAAGCCATACTCGGGGAGAATGCGAGGCCTCTCCTACCTACTTGAAGAGTTCTCTAAGCCTTTTTAAAGTTGACAGGGGAGATCACTTGAGGCTTAGGTTTGGAGCGCCCCGATAAGACTATGTATTTCCTCAGGATCGCCCTCGCCGTCGCCGCGAGGTCTACCTGTCTCCGACGTAAGTTTGGAGCGGTCATCGTTAAGGGGGATACCATCGTCGGCACGGGTTATAACGGCCCAGCGAAGGGGGTTGTCAACTGCTTCGAGGTTGGCTGCATAAAGGATGAGCTGGATCTCCCCTCAGGGGAGGCCTACGACCTATGTCCAGCGGTTCACGCCGAGGAGAACGCCATAATCAACTCGAATAGGGAGGATCGCATAGGGGCTAAACTCTACATCGCCGGCTACGATGCGGAGGGAAACTATACGAGGGCTATACCCTGCCGGAGATGCCGTAGGGCCATCATCAACGCCGGTATCGAGGAGGTCATAATCCTCGACGAGGATGGTAAACCACTGAGATTCGACGTCAAGAAATGGGTTGAGGAAGACACACAGTGGTATTTGAAGGCCATGGAGGATGCACGCTCAGGGCGGCTGGGGAGGGGGGATAAGAATTACAGTGGCTGTAAGACATGATGAGGCTCAGGGATAGAGATGCACCGGTGACGGGTGAGGGCTTAATCTTCAGGGTCTACGGCTACGACCACCCCGAGGATGCATACTTCTGCGACCTAGAATACGCCCCAGAGGCCATCTACAGGTCTGAGGAGTCGAGGGCCATCAGGGTTGGGCCTCGGGGACGATTCTACAAGTTCTACGCAGATGGAGGCCTGAGATTCGTTGAGGAGCATTACCCCCAATACACCATCTGGCATAAGGCCCTCCGTCGACGGCTCGTAGGCGTCCATGTGGATCAGATCATGGAGGTTCACAGACCAGATGAGAGGCTACAAGAGATCATCGGAGAGCCTCAGGATCCCCTAATGGAGGCGGTGGTGGAGCTTCTAGACCTCATAGCTGAGCATTCAACCCTGAGGCCGAGGGATTTCGGAGTCTTCGGCTCACTGCTCCATGGATTCCACAGCCCGAGGCACAGCGACATAGACCTCACCATCTACGGCGTAAAGGCCCTAAAGGAGCTTAGGGAGACCCT
>JAPDJB010000053.1 GCA_029259285.1 Candidatus Bathyarchaeota archaeon
CCCCGTAACCGCCCCCTCCCTCGTCATCCTCACACCGGAATCCTGGAGGCGTCTCCCCTCAGTTGAGTAGCCCACCGCCTCCCTGATGGGTCTGAGGGAGCCCTAAACAGCTATGAACTCCGAAACCCCCTTATCCATAAGCCATCTGAAGAGCTCCCCACCTATCCTCCACGCATTCTCGGAGGTCGGTAATACCTCGGAGACTATCATCAGAAGCCCCTTGTCTCCGTATATCCTGAAGGAGTGAAGGGGCTGACCCTCGACGATGAGCATCATAGGTGGAAGGAGAGGAGTCTTCAGATAGGCCCTGAGGCCGAAGCCAGCCCTGCGGATGACATACATCAACGAGGTGTTCGCTATGAATCCAGGCCCCGCAAAGCCTGTGACGGCTGTATACCTCCCCCTCTCGATGGGGGTTGTCTCAACGAACTCCACATCCATACCGTAGAGGCATACTCCCCAGCTTAAAAAAGGCCTCCGCCCAAGAATATCCGATGAAGCTCGACGAGTTCAAGAAAGCTCTGAGGGGCAGAGTTATCATCCTCTGTCATCACAACGCCGATCCCGATGCCCTATGCTCAGCCCAAGCTCTAAAGGAGCTGGTGGAGACCCTCAACCCCGAGGCTGAGGCTATAATAATGCTTCCAGCGGGGGCGAGTTCCACCTCTAGGAGGGTGATGGATGCCCTAGGAATAGAGGCGGTGGATGATGAGGTCGACCTAAGCGACGTAGACGCCCTCGTCGTGGTGGACACCTCCTCCCTAGCCCAGCTCTCCTCAAAGGCCGAGGAGGTCGCATCATCAAAGGCCAATAAGATTTTCATAGATCACCATACGCCCAGCAGGGAGGTTGAGGAGGTGGCGGATATATACATCGTCGACGACTCAGCCTCCTCAACCTCGGAGCTCATCTACAGGCTCTATGAGTCCCTGAACCTAAACCCCTCGGAGAGAGCTGCGAGGGCTATGCTCATAGGCATCACATACGATTCTAAGCATCTCTCCATAGCAGGCTCAGAGACCCTGAGGGTTGTCTCAAGGCTGCTGGAGCTGGGGGCATCGATGGAGGAGGCTTCGAGGCTGCTGACAGCCGAGATGGATCGCTCGGAGCGCATCGCCCGCCTCAAAGCAGCTCAGAGGATGAGCCTCCACGAGGTGGAGGGATGGCTCATCGCGGCGTCACATGTAAGCTCACATCAGGCATCCGCCGCCCGAGGCCTATTAGGATTGGGGGCTGACGTAGCCGTGGTTGCGGGGGGAACCTGGGAGGATGTGCGTGTAAGCATAAGGTCAACGGAACGCTTCCACGGTGAGACCTCCATCCACCTCGGCAGAGACATCGCCCAGCCCCTAGCGGAGAAGCTCCAAGGCTCTGGGGGAGGACATGCAACCTCAGCAGGCCTAAACCTCCAGGGGGATTATGAGGAGACGTTGAGGCGCTGCGTGGAGCTAATCTCGAAGAGGATCAAGGAGGCTGTTAGGACATCCACCGATGATCAGAGGCGCGGTGGGGAGATTGAGGGTGCATCCTAACGTTTACCCTACCATCTATAGCTATACATTAGTCTCCTCGGGAGAAGCCTTATCGCTTAAATTAACGGAACCTAGATGGCAGACAACACCTATTAATGGGTAGGCCATCACTTAGGGGAGTTTAGCTTGCCGCCTATAGTGGAGGTTGAGGGGGTCACCTACACCTATCCGAATGCCGAGGAGCCGGCGCTGAGAGATGTGACCCTCACCGTCGACGAGGGCGAGTTCATACTGCTGACGGGGCCGAGCGGCTGCGGTAAGACCACGCTCTGCCGATGTCTGAATGGTTTGATCCCACACTTCTATAGCGGCGAGATGGAGGGGGAGGTTAGGGTTTTAGGCCTCTCAACCAGGGAGCATCCCCCCTCGGAGCTTGCTAGATATGTCGGCCTCATCTTCCAGAATCCCGATAACCAGATCTTCTCGTTGACCGTTGAGAAGGAGGTGGCCTTCGGCCTTGAGAACCTCGGCGTAGAGCGGGGTGAGATGCGTAGGAGGGTTGACTGGGCGCTGGAGGTCGTGGGCCTAAGCCATCTTAGGCATAGGTTGACGAATGAACTCTCCGGAGGCGAGAAGCAGAGGCTGGCCATCGCATCTATACTGGCGATGAGGCCGAGGGTCATCGTCCTCGATGAGCCAACCTCATTTCTAGACCCCAAGGCCGCTGAACGCCTCTTCGAGATACTAGACCTACTCAATAGGGAGTATGGGATGACCATCATCCTCATCGAGCATAGAGTCGACCTCGCAGTGAGATACGTCGATAGGGTTGTCGTCATGGATGGAGGCCTAGTCATCGTCGACGCCTCTCCGAGGGAGGCCTTCACATCGCCGAAGACGAGGGCCGTAGGCGTTGCTGTCCCAAGGGTTCTAGAGCTCTCTGAGAGGCTTATGAAGAGGGGCATACCCCTAAAGAGGCTATCTCTCACCCCCGAGGAATTGTTAGAGGAGCTTCAGGGTAGGCTGAGGGGGGATGGAGGCTGGAGTGGTGGAGAGGTGAAGGTGGAGGGCGCAGAGCCGATAATAGAGGTGATAGATGTCTCCTACACCTATCCCAACGGCGTTAAGGCCCTGGACGGCATCAACCTCCGCATAGATCGAGGGGAGTTCGTCGCCATCATGGGGGAGAATGGAGCTGGAAAGACGACGCTGGTCAAACACTTCATCGGCCTGCTGAAGCCGACGGAGGGGAGAGTCCTAGTCGACGGCGTAGACATCTCTCAGGTGACGGTGGCATCGCTGGCGAGGAAGGTGGGCCTAGTCTTCCAGAACCCAGATGATCAACTCTTCGCCGAGAGCGTGGAGGAGGAGATCGCCTTCGCACTTAGAAACTTCGGCTACAGCGAGGACGTTGTGGCTAAACGAGTCGATTGGGCGCTTCACCTCCTCGACATAGAGCAATATAGGGGTTCAAGCCCCTTCACCCTCAGCGGCGGGGAGCGTAAACGTGTAGCCCTCGCCTCGGTTCTAGCCTGGGATCCCGAGGTAGTCGTCCTCGACGAGCCGACCATCGGACAGGATTATGCGCAGAAGGAGAGGCTGAGGCATTTCCTAATGCAGCTTAGGAGTCAGGGTAAGACCACAATCATCGTCACCCATGATGTTGAGTTCGTCGCCGAGTGTGAACCTAGGATTATCCTTATGGCTGAGGGGCGAATATTGGCCGATGGCCCCGCCAGGAGGGTTCTCTCCGATGTGGAGGCGTTGGAGAAGGCCTCGATCACGCCGCCGGAGATGGTGAGGGTTCTGAGGAGGCTCTCCCCCTACGGCGTCCCCTGCGACATCCTCGACGTCGAGGAGGCGGCTAAGGTTATAGCTGGGAGGTTTAGGGGATGAGCCTCTTCGAGGGTCTAAGATTCTCTGGGGGCGATACGCCGATACATCGACTAGATCCCAGAGCTAAATTCGTCTTGACGGCCTCCATCTTCACAGCCGCCGTCCTCTACTTCCATCTCCTGCCTCTCCTCATAATCTTCCTCATACAGCTGCCCATCGTCGCGGCGGCTAAGGTCTGGAGGGGCTGGCTTAGAACGCTGAGGGGGGGCCTCTACATCGCGGTGTTGATCCTCGTGACGAATCTAATCTCCTTCTACTTCTATAAGGGTCGAGTCTTCACCCTTGAGATGGTTGAGTATTCACTTTCGATGACTTTGAGATTCATCGTCCTCGTCGCCTCCTTCAGCCTCTTCTTCCTCACCACCTCCCCCGACAGGTTGAGCCTGGCCCTGGAGAAGCTTCACGTCCCCTATGAATTCACCTTCGCCTTCATCACAGCCATCCGCTTCGTCCCCGTCCTCGCCGAGGAGGCTCAGTCCATCATCGACGCCCAGAGGGCGAGGGGGCTGGAGCTGGAGCGTGGAGGCCTTTTGAGGAGGGTGAGGAACTACATACCGATCCTGCTGCCACTTATAGTGAACTCCATTAGGAGGAGCCTCGAGCTGGCTGAGGCGATGGAGTCGAGGGCCTTCGGGGCTGCGAGGGAGAGGACGAACCTCTATGAGTTGGAGATGGGAGGCCTCGACTACGCCGTCCTGATGCTATCCATCGCCCTCATGGCCATAGCCATCTACATCAGGGTTTTCCATCCAAATCTAGGGGTCTTCTTCCCCTCGGTTTGAGGGGAAGCCTTATATATTTGAGTATGTATGGCTGTGGGAAATATAAATACGGTATGGAGGAATATTGATGGAGCTGAGGAAGGTTCAGAAGGTCGGCTACTCAACCCTCAGCATATCCCTCCCCCAGAGCTGGACTAAGCGGATGGGCGTGAGGAAGGGAGATCAACTCCTCGTGGTGGAGGAGGGCGACGGCTCGCTGAGGATCATACCGAAGGAGGAGGCCGTGGAGCGGGAGGAGACCTACCTCGTCGACGTCGATCGATGCGACAATATAGAGCTTCTGGCTAGGGTCATCGTAGGAAACTACGTTCTAGGTCGAGGCACCGTCCGCGTTGAATCCTCCAGGAGACTGATGCGGGAGCAGATAGAGAGCGTGAGGGAGGTCACACAGAGACTCCTCGGCTTCGGAATAATAGAGGAGGGGGATCGACACCTAATACTCCAATGCTCAGTCGACCCCAAGAAGTTCCCCCTTAAAACCGTGATGAGGAGACTCTACCTCCTCACCTCGATCATGTTTAAGGAGGCCGTTGACAGCCTGATAGATAGGGATAAAGACTTAGCCCTCGACGCCCTCACGAGGGAGCATGAGACAGACACCCTCTACTGGCTTATATCACGCCTCCTCTCCTCAGCTCAGCAGTCGAATCTCATAGCCAAGGAGATCGGCGTTAAGGATCCCATGGAGATCATCGAGGATAGCACAATCATAAGATTCCTGGAACTCATCGGCGACAGGGTGAACGACCTCGCCTCCAACGTCGTGAAGCTCCTAGACTCCGAGATCGAGGATGAACTCTATGAGCGTTTAGGGCAGATAGCCCTCATAACCTTCACAATGTTCGATAAGGCTGTTAAGAGCATCTTCGATGAGAACATAAAGATCGCCAGCGACGCCGTCGATCTCAGGGAGACCGTCGAGATGGAGGAGCAGAATATGATGAGGGAGATGGTGGATAGGCTCAACCCCGAGACGGCCGCCATCCTAAGCTCACTCCTCGGCGATCTACGGATAATAGCGGAGCTATGCTCAGCGATAGCGGAGATCGCCATCAACAACGTTATCCGAGGAAAGAACGATGTATGCCGCCTATACCATAAAGTCCAACGCCCA
>JAPDJB010000087.1 GCA_029259285.1 Candidatus Bathyarchaeota archaeon
CTCCTCGCCAGGTCAACCCTCTACCCCTACTACTATGGCTACTATCCCCGTAGGAGGCGTGGAGACTACTCCGCCCTCGCCCTCGTGGGAGCCGTATCGATGCTCATATACCTCATCCTCCTCCTCTTCACCCTCCACCTCAGCAGGCTGAGGGAGTATTACGCCGATCAGCATAGCGTCTCCATCGTCGACGATGGGGCGAGGAAGCTGGCTGAGGCCCTGGCGAAGATATCAACCTCAACCAGCAGGATGAGGAGGGCTGAGACGATGGGGCTGGGAAGCTTCAAAACCCTCTTCATCTCAGACCCCGATAGGGCCTTGGCCGATGCGGCTGACCTCCAGCGGCTTCGATATGGTGGGAGGGACGATGAGATTGTGAGGAGGCTTCTGGAGCGGAAGCTAACCTGGTTTGATAGGTTTACGGAGCTCTTCTCTACGCATCCGAATGTCGTTAAGCGGATTAGGGCGCTTCTCGAAGCCTCCTGAGAATTCCCCCTAGAACCCTGAAGTCGTCCTCTAAAATCCTTAGGAGTTCCTTTGCGTAGAGGGCTGCGGCTGGATGGTAGAGGGGGAAGAGGAGCACCCCTCCCCAGGGGGCTTCAGCCTCGAAGCATCTGCCGTGAACCCTGCTTATGGAGGGGGCCTCATAGCCGAAGCGTTTCAGGAGGTATCCGGCGGCCGAGTTCCCCATGGGCGCTATCACCCTCGGCTGGATGATTTCAAGCTGCCTCTCCAGATATGGGGTGCAGGCCTCAACCTCATCAGCCCTCGGCCTCCTATTCCCGGGAGGCCTACACTTCAATATGTTCCCGATGTAGACCTCCTCTCTCTCCAGACCTATATCGGCTAAGAGTCTGTCGAGGAGTTTTCCAGCGGCTCCCACGAAGGGTCTACCCGTCTCATCCTCAACTCTTCCAGGGGCCTCGCCGACGAGGAATAGCTCAGCCTCCAGGCTTCCCTCCCCCACGACGGCGTTCTTCCTGAGGCTTCCAAGCCTACACTTTCTACAGCTCCAGACCTCCTCCGCCAGCTCCCTCATCAACTCCTCCCTTGACGCCATCCCCCTCCGCCTCTATACAGCTCCAACCTCTCTAAGCCTCTCAACCTCCTCCGACTTCAATCCGAGGATCTCCCTTAAAACCCACTCCGTATCTCCACCCAGCCTTGGAGCTGGGCCTCGAGGCCTAGGCCTCGTCTCCGACATCTTGATCGGCGACCCTAATAGGTTGACCCTGCCCAATCCAGGCTGGTTTAGGGGGATTACCATCTCCCTCGCCTCGGCTATATGCTCATCCTCGACGATGTCCTTCACCGTGTATATTGGAGCCGCTGGAACCCCATGGCCGTTTAGGAGTTCCACGATCTCTTTGACAGGCCTCTTAGAAGTCCAGGCTTCTATCTCCCTCTTCAACTCCTCATGGTGTTCAACTCTACTCGGATTCGTCTTGAATCTCTCATCCTCAGCGAGTTTTCTCAGCCCAGTGGCCTCTATGAAGCGTCTCCAGATTCGATCGTTGGCGACGCCTATGATTACCCAGCCGTCCAACGCCCTGAAGGAGTCGTATGGGTAGACGAATTCATAGCGGTTGCCGATGCGCCCTGGGATGACGCCCTCCACGAAGTATCTCTGCGGAATGTTCTCCAGGGATGCGAAGACGGAGTCCACCATGGCGACGTCGATGAGCTGCCCCCCGCCAGTCTGCTCCCTCACCCATAGGGCCGTCAGGATGCCTATACAGCAGAAGAGGGTTGCGAGGATATCCCCTATTGCCGTCCCAACCCTCGTCGGCGGCGAGTCCGGCCAACCCGTGACGCTGAGGAGTCCTCCCATCGCCTGAGCTATTATATCATAGGCAGCCCTATTCCTATACGGCCCAGTTCTACCAAAGCCTGAGATAGCCGCATAGATGAGCCTTGGATTCACCTTCTTAAGGTCTTCATAGCCTAGGCCGAGGCGCTCCATGGTTCCAGGCCTGAAGTTCTCCAACAGCACATCACTTCGCTTCACAAGCTCTAGGAAGATTCGTCTACCCTCGGGATGCTTCAAGTTGAGGGTGATACTCCTCTTACCCCTGTTGAGATTTATGTAGTAGAGGCTCTCCCCATGTAGGAAGGGTGGAAAGGCCCTGGAGTCATCTCCCCGACCAGGCATCTCAACCTTAATCACCTCAGCGCCGAGATCAGCGAGGATCATCGAACAGTAGGGGCCGGCTAAAACCCTACTTAGATCCAGAACCCTCACATCGCTTAAGTCCATCATGAAGTAGATCCCGCGGTTAAATCGTTTAAGTGCGGTTATTCCCTCAAGATTATAAATTTATAAATAGGTATCTTATTTATCTAGATAGCATGCATCACCATTCCCACCATCACCACCATATACGTCTCCCCATGAGGGGGCTTCTCCACATCACCATCCTCAGCATCCTCCGTGATAGAGAAGTGCATGGAGCTGAGATTGGACGTCTTCTCGAGGATAGATATAATATCGCGGTGCCGAGGGCTATAGTCTATGGCCTATTGAGGCGTATGGAGAGGCATGGCTTCGTCTCCTCACGGTGGAGCGTTGAGGAGAGCGGCCCCGCTAGGAGGATATACCGCATAACGGAGGAGGGGTTGGACTATCTTGAAGACTACCTGAGGAGACTTAGGAGGGTTAAGTCTCTTATAGAGCGTCTCATCTCTGAGGGCTGATCGGGGGGTTAGCTCTGCCTCTAGATCGGAAGAGGGGCTGGAGGGAGACTCTGAGGACTGCCAGGCGTCTCCTAGGCTACATCACCCCCTACTGGCAGCTGAAGGCTATACTACTGCTGATCGTAGCTACGAGCATATTGGAGATATTCTCGCCCATCATCATCGGCGGCGTCGTCGATCTCGTTGGGGCCATCGCCGTTGGGAGGTCTCCTGCTGAGAGAGGCGTTGAGGCCTCCATCTATCGGTTGGCTCAGCCCCTATCGCTTTTCATCTCTCATCTCTTCTCCCTCAGCTCTAATTATGCCCTCCTACTCGTCCTCTCCCTCTCTCTCATCGTCCTCGCAGCTATCACGGGTTTAGGAAACTATCTGAGGCGATATGCCTCAGCTTGGATATCTCAGCGTGGCTCCTTCGAGCTTAGGAGAGACCTCTACGATGCCCTTCTGAGGCAGTCCTTCCGCTTCTATGATCGGCGGAGGACGGGGCAGCTAATAGCGAGGGCGACGGGTGATATAAGGCAGATTGAGCGCTTCCTCGGCTTCGGCCTCCCAACCCTCCTCTCATCGCTCCTCATCACAATCCTCGTCATCTCATCTCTCCTCGCCCTCGATTGGAGGCTCACCCTCCTCTCAGGCGTCGTCCTCCCCCTGATAGCGCTGACGGCTGGGAGATATGCCATGGAGATTGGCCCCCTCTGGTCTGAGATTCGTGAACGCTTCGGTAGGCTAACCTCCATCGTCCAGGAGGTTTTGGCGGCCATCAAGCTGGTGAAGGCCTTCGCCAGGGAGGACTATATGATGGAGCACTTCTCCAGGGAGTGCGATGGATATCTCAGAGTCCTCATCGACACCGCTAGGATTAGGGCCTTCTATCTTCCACTCTCAACCCTGCTGGCCACCCTTGGGGGAGTCCTAGTCATCTGGTATGGCGGCCTGGAGGTCATGCGGGGCGCCCTCACTATCGGAGGCCTCGTCGCCTTCTACCTCTACCTAACGAGGCTTCAGTGGCCCATTAGGAGTATAGCCTTCCTCGTGGGGATGCTTCAAAGAGCCGTCGCCGCCGCTGGGAGGGTCTTCGAGGTTATAGACGCCAGGGAGATGGTGGAGGAGCGGCCTGATGCCATAGAGCTTGGCGAGATAGAGGGGAGAGTCGCCCTCAGGGATGTCTGGTTCAGCTACGACGGGGAGCACATGGTGTTGAAGGGCGTCAGCCTCAAGGTGAAGCCAGGTGAACGGGTGGCGATCCTCGGCCCACCAGGCTCGGGGAAGACCTCCATCATAAACCTAATCCCAAGATTCTACGATCCCCAAAGAGGCTCCGTCACCATAGATGGAGTAGATGTTAGGGATGTGAAGCTGAGTTCCCTGAGGCGTCAGATAGGGATAGTGAGGCAGGATCCCTTCATCTTCTCAACCACCATCAGGGAGAACATCGCCTACGGCGCCGAGAACGCCTCGATGGATGAGATCGTCGAGGCGGCTAAGAGGGCGAGGATACATGAACTCATCGAATCGCTTCCAGAGGGCTATGAGACGAGGGTTGGGGAGCGCGGAGTCACCCTCAGCGGCGGCGAGCGTCAGCGCATCGCCATCACCCGAGTCATCCTGAGGAATCCCAGGATCGTAATCCTCGACGACTCCACATCGAATATCGACGCCGAGACCGAGGAGGAGATAAGACTCGCCCTCGAGGAGCTCTTCAAGGGTAGAACAGTCATCATCATAACCCATAGGGTATCTATGGCTCGATGGGCCGATCGCATCCTTGTTCTGAGGGATGGCAGGGTCGTGGAGGAGGGCTCCCATGAGGAGCTCTTGAGGAGGGGTGACTTCTATCATCGCCTATACATGGAGCAGGTGGGTGACCCCGATGGGTATGGGTCATAGATGGTTTAGGATGCTGGAGGATGAGGGGCGGCCTCGGCGGCTGCCGGATAGGGTGTTGATGGCGCGGATGCTGAGATATCTCTGGGGTTATCGGGGGAGGCTGCTCCTCCTCCTGGGAGCCGTCATCTCTAATACGGCGCTGAGCCTCATACCGCCTCTCCTCCTCGCCTGGGCCATCGACCGCTACATCACAGCCCTCAATTCGAGGGGTCTCACCCTCATCGCCTTCTCCCTCATCGCCTTAGCCCTCGCCAATTATCTCTCACAGTTGGCTCAGGGCTATCTCATCGGATGGCTGGGTGGAAAACTCGAATATAGTGTCCGCATAGATCTCTTCAAACGGCTTGAGAGGCTCTCCCTCGCCTTCTACTCGGATAGGGAGGTTGGAAGCCTCGTATCGAGGGTTATGAATGATGTAGACAGGATATCTGAGCTCGTCACCTCTGGGGTGGCCAACGCCATCGCGGATATCGTCACCCTGGTGGGCATAGTGGCGATGATGCTGTCGCTGAACCTCCATCTATCGCTGATAACCTTCACCGTCATCCCCCTCATCGTCGTCTTCATGCTCCTCTGGGGCCGCAGAGCTAGGGAGGCCTATAGGAGGACGAGGAGAACCATCGCCAGCGTCTCAGCCCTCATAGAGGAGAGCGTAAGCGGCGTCAGGGAGATAAAGGCCCACA
>JAPDJB010000029.1 GCA_029259285.1 Candidatus Bathyarchaeota archaeon
ATACTGGCAAAACGTTGAAGCCAGGCCAATACCTCGCACTATCCTGGAGCGGGGAGGAGGCAGCACTATTTCTCGACCCAGACGGCAGCTTACAGACTTACCCGAATATAGGAGTGTACCTTCTGAATGGAACATATTACGCGGCCCACACAGAGTACGATGAAGACAGTAACGCAACATACGTCGTCCTAGAGTTCAAGCTGTCTGGAGTACCAGAGAAAATAAAGTATCTCAGAGACGGGAGCATAGTCTTCGTCGTGGGGGGAGATGAGGAAGCATCCATCAAGAGGTTTACTGGGGAGGAGCTAAACGTTCTCTCAAGCAGCGGCGTGACGGCAGAGGTGAAGACTGACATAACTTTCGGCCTGGACTGGAAGACCCTTGCAATGATCTTCGGCGTTCTAGCTGGAATATTCATTCTAATATTCCTCGCGGGAGGAAAAGGCATTAAGCTTGGAGCCTCACTAGTGTTCTCAACGATGATAATGCTTGGATTGATAGGAGTGTTCGTTGCACTATTCATTGCACAGGGCTACGCTGATGCAACAACTGTCGCGTTCGCCATGGCGGTTCTAGCGTTCGTGGGCTTCATAGGTCCAATGGTCTTAGGTAAAATAAAGAAGAGGTAAAGGAACGTCTAGTAGAAGAATTGGAGTATACATGTTCTATTTTTTAGTTAGGTTGTCTTCTCTCCCCCGTCGCTTACATGTACTGGACATGATAGCATGCCGAGGGAAGAGTTCGTAAATGTTTCGATAAGGAGGGAGGCAAGGGACGCTCTGAAAAAGCTCAGCGTATTATTGAACATGACTTACAGCGATCTACTGGTCTACATTGCTGAAGTCGTTGAGGAGAACAAGTGGATTCTCAGCAAGCTGGAGGAGAAGCTCGAGGGGTGACATGTTGTACGAGATAAGCTACTTCATGGCCTTCCTTGCAGTAGTAGTGCTTTTAGCGTACATTAGGCCGCGGGAAGAACACTTGCATGGTTGGCGCGATGTTCTGAGGTTCATCCTCTCATTTAGTCTCCCAGAGCTTAGGGTTGACATTACTTTCAGAGATAAGCGTGTGGAAAGATTCTACTTCAGCAGCGACGAGGATAGAAACGAGATCATTTGGATGCCTGGAGAAAACGTTAGTTGGATGAAGACAAGGAACTTGAAGCGGAAGGGGGGAAGCGACCACGCCAGCCTATGGATCCTCCACAACAATATTCTGGGAATAGTGGTTTTGAAGAGAGTTGTGGAGCTGGATGGTTTGAGGGCCCTCTCGACAGCGTGGGTTGGATTCTGGTACATGCTCATGCTGGCATTCCTGGGCGTAGCGCTTCAAAGCTATTTTCCCCCAGCGGAAGTAGTATACTTGCATCCAGAGGAGGCCGTGCACTGGCCGCAGTGGAACGTTTTCATTCCAAGCGTGCTGGCCGTAGCAGTGCTAGCATACCACGTGCTCTACAATGTTGCGAGGATCCAAAGCGAGCAAATAGTGCCGTTCGTGGGCCTGGAAGAATACACGAACTACAATGGAATACCAGTCCTGGTTCCAAGACCATACCCAGACAGCAAGCTCGGGCCGAGGGAGGTCGATGCAATAAAGGGCCTCTACACTCCCGAACTCATAGTCGACCGCGTGACGAGGGACATGATACCCATCCTTGCCACGGCCACGGAGGGCATCAAGGTCTGGAGGCAAATAAGCGCGCAGCTAGGGCTGCGGCTGGACCAGGCGTTCGAGGCTGGAAGAAAGGTTTCACCGATACAGGTCGAGACGGGCAGGCTTAGGATAAGGCTTCCAGGAGCAGTGCTCATAGCTTTAGCAATAATAGTGGCGTTCATAGCTGGATTCCTCGTCCACGCCTACATGGCTGGGCAAGTAGAGGTCGGGGTAGTGGAGGCAGCTGTGAATGCTACAGCAGTTCCTTAGCTTCGCCACTGCGTCGGCAGTTCTAGTATTGAACATCCTCGTATTGATATACGTTTACAGGCGGACTGGGAGCTTCAGGAGGGCTCTTCTAGCAAGCTCGCAGGCAGCAAAACTCTTCCTATTACTACTCAAACTCTTCGGAGTGGACAGGCCAGTATTCTACATTAAGATCACGCAGCCCAGGTTCTTCCACGAGTTCACCGCGGTAGAGCTAACGCTGATCAGCTACGTACTCTTAGACATATGGGTCTTGGTTGCACCAGAGTTGAGGCGGGATCCGTTGACCAGGTGGATGGCCCCAGACTTCATTCTAAGATGATCGCTTACATGTACTGGACATGGTGGAAGACTTGAGCTGGGACTTCGAGGACATAAGCGGACTATACGCTTTCCTAATTAAAGCCGCGCTCAGAAGCACTAAAACCAGGCTCACGGAGCTGAAGGCAAACTTCGGCCAAGAATACGGCTCAACGCTCGCATTGATGAGGCCCAGCGGCAGCTCGGTTAAGTCTTTGAGCTACGCTATTTGGAGAGGAAGCTTCAAGAGGTGGCTGAGGAAGTTGCATGGGATCAAATCGAAATCTATGGCCGTTAGCCTGGAGGAGAAGGAGCTCCTCATGTTAGCAATTGCCCAGGGAGAACTCGAGGAGAAGCCGATCCTAGTCTCACCAGAAGAAACAATTCCGATTGCACGCATCTCCCGATTCAAGCGTAGGGGAAGGGAGGAAGAGAAGTGAGCACGTATCTCGAGGAAGCCGAGCCCTTAGGGGAGAGGATAGGGGAGTTCAAAAGGTACTTTGTGCCCAGGAATCCAGCTAAGTCCATAGACGTCGACCTAAGTCCAATGACTCTCATAGGCTACATGAGGAGCGGGAAGACTACTTTCTGGGAGACCATATCGTACCATATCGAGGAATACCTGGTTGAGAAATACAAGGCGAACATAGTTCACGTCAAGGCCTATAGAATAGAAGACGTCTTCGAGTACTTCGAGGAGAACAGGGATATCGTGGAGGACGGAATGTACATGAACATCATAATAGACGATGCAGCACTATTCCAGCACGCAAAAGACCAAACCAAAAAGGCCCGTAAGAGGGAGGGAAAGTACACTGTGGTCAGACACGTATTCGAGGACCTTGGGATGAAGAGAGGGATCGTCGCGTGGACGTTTGCAGCACAGAGATGGTACCTGATAAAGCCAATGTTCAGGCAAAGCCCCCTAATAGTGTGGAAGACCGTTGAGAACAGGGATAGGCAGGAGGTCCGTGCAGCAAGGTACATGATGGGGAGACGATGGTTCACCTTGTTAAAGTGGATAACATACCACCTACTGTACAGGAAGGAGATAAGCCTGGCAAGATATGGGATAGGAGTACCAATAGGAGGCAAACCATTCCTAATAGAGAACACCGATCCGAAGAGACCTCCAAGCGGAGTGGTCGAGATCAGACCCATGAAGGAGGAAGAGAAGTACAAGAACCCGCTTGAAGTAATTAACAGCGTTAAAATGCTGAAGAAGTTCGCGATAGCGCTTGCAACAAGATTTTACGAGAGAGGTTTAATCCAAGGGCTAAACGGAACCAAGAAAGGCTACAGCTTCATATGCGAGATGCTACGTGAAGAACTAGGTATGAGAGTGAACGATAAGGAAGCACTAACAATAGCCAAGTCTGTATGGACATTTCAAGGCCCCCTGAAGGATATGTTGGTTGCCTCATCTTAAGTTTACAAGATATCATCTTATTATTAATGTACTGGACAAATACGTCTTTTACATGTACTGGACATGTCGCTTCTAGAAGATAGGTGGAAAAGTGGGGTCGAAACCGTTTAGAGCACTCATAGTGGCTGGACTACTGCTCGCAGTAAGCTCCGTGCTGCTCGTTGCTGCAGCGTGGTCCTGGAGCGGGGAGATCGGTGAAGCCATTGGTGTGCTGAAGCCAGGAGAGTTCACCACGTTCCTCGTGGACTTCGGAGTAATCTATGCTGGCGAGTCGAAGACGCTGAATGCTTCAAGCATTGCACACGTGCCCGTGGATGCGAGCATTACTTTTTGGGCTCAAGCAAACGCTTCGGCAGTCGACTGGGAGGTAAAGGTTTACAGGAACGGCGCTTTCATAGGGACTATTACCCCAGACCACAATGTAACGGACATCGTTGAAGCGGGAACCTACAACTACACTTTCAAGATAACCGTGGGGGCGCCAGTGGACCTCGAAGAGGAGACACCCTTCAATATAATAGTGTACGCTGAGGCGGGCGAAGTCTAATGGACGTCACGCTCATGCTGATTGCTGCAAGCATTGTTTCATCGTGTTCCGCAGTAATAGTAGTCTACATGGCGTTCAAATCGCTGAAACAGAATCCTTCTAAATCTAAAACAATTTTTTCGGAGAAGCCAGCCCTCCGAGAATTCAACGTTGAGAGAGCTGGGAGACAGGTTGCATCCCCAAGACTGCCTAGGATAGTTGAGCTCGAGAGCAGGTCAACGCCTACGATAAGAATCGTTCTACCAGACGAGATAGTAGTATCGAAGAAGCTGCTTGCACGGGCACTCCTCGAAAAACCTGGGAAACCCGATGAAGGAGAGAAGTTTCTGAAGGTTAAGTGTCCAGTCCACGGCAGGTGGACGAGGATCATCCCGCTGGAAAACTCGATGCTTGCACTCGACTGCAGGCCGCCACACAAGATCGTGCTTACGGTTCCAAGCAGCCCGCCTAAGACAATCGAGGTGTCAGCGGATATTCCAGAAGAACTTTCCAAGAGGATGAGGGAGGCGCAGGAGTTCTACGAGGAGGAGGAGATCAGGGAGCTTGAGGAAGAGTAGTCTCGCTTTTCTCAATTAGGGGATGAAAAGTGTGCAAGGTGAAGGCTAGGATTAGGGGAAGAGAAGTCGTCATACAGACTATCGGCTACAGGGGGAAGAAGGAGGCCCACGACGATTACCACGATTTAAAACAGGCGAGAAACTTCATAGTCTACAAGCGCGACGTGAGGGGGCTTGGACTCAGAGTCGGCAGCACGGTTACTGTTCGAATAGGGAGTAGAAGAGTGAAGTGCAAGGTTAAGAAGTGGAGCAGGGGCTCCAGACTTCTCGTCCCGCTCAAAGACTATCCGCTCAAAGAATTGCCTAGAAAGGAGTTCAAAGAGGTCCACGTGGACTGAGGGAGATGGAAGTGCCGTGGTACATAGTGTATGTTGGAAGACAGAAGTATAGAGATGGAAGTGTAAGGGACAGGTTAAGGGTCAGGAAAATAAGGGATATCCCTAGAGGCGTCAAGCCTAG
>JAPDJB010000167.1 GCA_029259285.1 Candidatus Bathyarchaeota archaeon
CGTTGTAATAGAAGATGTAAAGCTTGGACCCGATAAATATGCCGAGGTCTATGATTATACATTAACTTTAACACCTAATGAAGAAAAATCCATATCTGGTAGTTTTAAAGTTTATAGTGAACTTAATACCCGAGGTTTCTTTTTGAAGGTCTTATGGAACGATGAGGAGATATATACACAACAAGATGCCTATCCTCCGAGATTAAAAGTAGTTAAGGGAACCTTAGAAGTTATTAATTACTATTGGGAAGTAGATAACTTTCAAGTAAATTCAGTTGAAGTTGGTGATCAGGTGATAGCCTATGTTATTGTTAAAGCAATGTATGGAAATTTCCAAGGAAATATAAAAATCTCAATACGTAAAGATTATGCGCTTTTGCCCGATGTTGAATATGTATCACAAACTTTCAGTCTTTATCTCTCAAAGGATGAAATAAGAGAATTTACTTTAGTCTTCGTTCCCGATGAACCGAGTTCAATGACTATGAGAGGATATTTCCTTGAAGTTGAGTTCAACGGAGGATCATGGACTATGTTAAGCGATTACCCACCAAGATTGAAAGTTAAAGAAAAGAAAAAGGGAGCTTTAAAAGTTTTAGATGCTGAATGGAGAATTAATGGAAGGGAAATAACATCTGCTAATGTTGGAGATTTGGTTGAAATCTGGCTCCTTGTTAAGGCGGTTAATGGACCCTTTGATGGTTCTTATTCCATTCTAATAAAAGAGGATCTAGTGGGGAGACCTGATGTCGTATTTGGCTCAATTGATTCAATCCTCACTCTTAAAGAAGGAGAAACTAGATGGATTCACGGCTCTTTTATTCCTAAAAAGGCATCATCAATCAATTTTAGAGGATATTTCATCGAGTTAATTTTCGATTCTAATTCATGGACCATGGATAGCAGCTATCCACCTAGATTAAAGGTATATGAAGGAAAACCAACCATCGAAGAGGAAGGAAGTCCTAGTATTCTAAGTGTATGGTGGACAGTTGATGGAATTAAAGTTACAGAGACAAGTGTTGGTTCCATTGTCGTAGCTCATGTCAAGATCAAGGCAGTTAATGGAAGAATAGAGGGAACTGTTAGAGTAAGAATAAGGAAGGATAGGCCATTAATGCCTGACGAAGATTATAAAGTGAAAACATTTGACATTAAAGTTAGTGCTGGAAACACGGTCGAATTAAAGGTAAGCTTTTCCCCAGATGAAGCTTCAGGGCTAACTTTGAGAGGATATTTTGTTCAAGTCGATTTGATCACATGGGATTCTAGCTGGACCATGGAGAGTGCTTATCCTCCCAGATTAAAAGTATCGTAGAGTGAAAACTTTTCCTATGTGCTTCAACTGCTTTACGACTCCTCGAATCGTCGTGGGTTTATGACCCTCTTTCCTCATCGCTTAGAAGGGTGTTTAATATCCCATCCTCCCTGATTCACTAGAGTCAAAAGTGGCCTGGTTCGTTGAAAAGTGCCGGGGGTGGGATTTGAACCCACGATCTTTATCCGGCCTGGGCGCTGGCCCCTCGGCCTCTGGATCATGAGTCCAGCGCATTGCCAGGCTATGCTACCCCGGCCCCTTTTAGATTCTTCGGCTTGGAGGGATATAAAATCTATTTGGGTTCTATGGCGATGGGTTTGCCGTTTTTGTAGTAGACTCTGGGTGTCATGGGGTTTAGGCTGATCAGTAGCTGGTAGGGGGTTATGCCTGCGATTTCTGCGATTCTCCTGACGTTGTTCTTTCCACGTCCTATGAGTTCCACTATGTCTCCTGGCTTCACTTCGAGTCCTGTTATGTCTATGAGGTGGTGGTTTAGGGAGACGGTGCCCACCACTCTTCTGTATTCGCCTGAGATGAGGTCTAGCCCCTTATTCGTCAGGCCTCTGGGGTAGCCGTCGTAGTAGCCGACGTGGATGGTGGCAATCTTCATCCTCCTCGGGGCGGTGAAGCGTCTATTATAGGTGAGGGGTTCACCCTCCTCAACCCACTTCACCTGCTCTACTCGGGCCTTGAAGACTAGGGCCTGCCTCAACTCCATGAAGACTTCAGAACCCTCCTCTGGGTGGACGCCGAAGAGGGTTATCCCAGGTCTAACGGCGTCGAGGTAGGAGTCTGGGTGGTGTAGGATGCCATAGCTGCTGGCTATGGATCGAGTGCCTGGGTCTATCCCCCTCCTCTCCAGCTCCCCGCAGACCCGTAGCAGCCTCTCCAATTGAATCCTATCAACCTCCGGAACCTCCATGAAGGTGGAGAAGACCCCCTCCAGATCGATGTTGGGCAGCCTCGTCAAATGCTCTATGAAGCCGGAAGCCTCATCATATCGAACCCCCACACGGCCTAGACCCGTGTCGATCTTGACGAAGACCCCCGCCCTCTCCCCCAGCCTCTCAGCGGCCTCATTTAGGCGACGCGCCGCCTCCAAGGTGTAGACAACCTGGGTTATCCCCAGCCGCACAACGGTCTCGTAACTCCTCATGGAGTAGAGGGGATCCATATTGATGATGCCGCAGCTCAACCCTGCCTCCCTCAGCTCTAGGGCCTCAGGGAGCTTCGCGACGAGGAAGCGGCGGACTCCAAGCTCCATTAGATGCGCCGCCACGGGGACTAGGCCATGGCCATAGGCGTTTGCCTTTATGCAGGGTATCACCTCCACGCCGACCCTCCGCCTGATCGCCTCCAGATTCCAGGTTACTGCATCCAGGTCAACCTCTATCCAAGAGGGAAATCCCTCAACCATCTCCTCTATCTCCCTCGACGAGGGCTGGGAGGCGAAGTAGATGGACATCCCCGTCTAATTGGGAGATGAACTATTTTAGTTTAGTAGAGATTAATCGAGTTGGGACATCCACTACGCGGTGGGGTTAGAGGAGGAATTCTGGGGGTAGAACCATCCTCCTTATCTGAGTGGATGTCAAGGCCTTGATGCGGCTCAGCTCAACCTCCTCTCCATAGGAGACCAGGGTTATCGCCGTCCCCCTTCTACCAGCCCTGGCCGTCCTCCCTATGCGATGGAAGTACATCAGGGGGTCTCGGGGAATGTCATAGTTGATGATGTAGGGGACATCCTCTATGTCGAGGCCCCTCGCAGCCACCTCCGTCGCCACCAGGAGGCTTAGACGCCGCTCCCTGAAGGCCCTTAGAACCGCCTCACGCCTCGCCTGTGTAAAGCCGCCGTGGAGAGCCTCCGCATCATAGCCGTCTCTCCTAAGCCTCCTCGTTAGAGCCTCAACTCCCCTGCGGGTTCGACAGAAGATGATGGCCCTCCCTACGCCCAGATGGCCAATCAACCGCTTAAGGGTCTCAGTCTTCTCATAGGGGGAGACCCTCAAATACCTCTGATCGATCTCCTCCAAGGCGATCTCATCTCGGCTGACTATGACCATCTCAGCCCTCGGCATATAGCGTCTTGAAAGCCTCCTGGTTCTGGCGTCGATGGTGGCTGACCAGAGGCTCATCTGCCTCCTCCTCGGCACCCGCCGCAGTATATACTCGATGTCATCGATGAAGCCCATATCCAGCATCCTGTCAGCCTCGTCGAGGACGACGATGTCTACGGCTCTAAGCCTCAGGGTTCCCCGATTCAGGTGATCGATGAGTCTTCCAGGCGTCCCAACGACGATCTGGACTCCACTTCTCAACTCATCGATCTGCCTTCGAAGGGAGACTCCGCCATAGATGGCTGAGGCCCTTAGAGGAGTGTATCTGGCGAGGGCGTTGATCTCCCCCGCGACCTGGAGGGCCAGCTCACGCGTAGGCGTCAACACCAGGCCCTGAACCCCTTTTAGCCTCCAGTCTAAGCGCTCGATCATGGGGATTGCGAAGGCTGCTGTCTTACCCGTCCCCGTCTTCGCCTGCCCTATAACATCCCTACCCTCCAATAATAGGGGGATAGCCCTCTCCTGTATCGGAAACATCTCGGTGAAGCCAAGGTCTGCGACTCCCCGCTTCACCTCGACGCTTATGGGTAGCTCATCAAACCTCAATCTCAAACACGCGTCTCAAAGTGGTTGGAGAAGAGGGGGTTGGGTGGTTAATAAAGGCTTTGATATTCACTTGAGCTTCGATGGATATATACGGGGGAGAACCCCATCTGCCTCAACCCCTCATCTATGAGAAACGCCTCGGCGAGGTTCCTCTATACGCCTCCTGATGGCTTCCCTCACAACCCTGATTGTAATGACTGGCATTACTGAAATTGCGTATATTTCGGCGTATAAAGGTGCGGCCCCTCCCTGGAGGCTTTAGCCCTCTCAACATCCTCCGTCTGCTCCAATAGGTTTAAGCCCTCATCGACTACCCCATGGCCTTGAGGCTTGCAGCAGCTCTATACCCATGAGGAGGCTGAGGCCCATTAGGCTCGACGATTTTTGGAGAGTCTCGCCCTCACCGATAGAAGCGTTATCGCGAGGGCGTCGACGACGATGGAGGCGGCGGCTATCATAGCTATCGGTGTGAAACCCCTATTCGGGGAGGTGTATCCTGCGAGGAAGGCTTGTCCACCCCTCCTCAGGCCGTAGGTTATGCCCGTGACATATATATGGTCGCCGTCTATCACCACGGCTCTAGCCATGTCGCTTCCCATCCCTCCCCACGTCCGATTCCAGAGGAGCTTCCCCTCCCTCGTGCATTTGACTATCAGGGCGTCATTCCACTCGTAGGGTTCACGTCTATAGGTGTGACCCGCCACGTATAGGTAGGGGCCTGCGGCTGCCACGGCCCATCCATAGTCCTCACCCATCCCACCCCATATCGAGACGTAGAGGAGGCTTCCATCCCTATCATAGCAGAGGAGAGCGACGTCGGCGTCTCCCTGAACATTCTGGGTGAAGCCAACCTGATAGATGTGTCCTCTACTCGCCGTGAGGGCCCAGGCATAGTTCTGGATTCCGGCGCCCCAACGCCTCACCCATAGGAGCTCACCGTCGAAGCTGAACTTCGCTAGGAACATCTCAGTCCGATAGGAGATGGGCG
>JAPDJB010000051.1 GCA_029259285.1 Candidatus Bathyarchaeota archaeon
GTCATATTTTCTTTAATTTTCCATGACCTTTTGGGTCTTATGGCCGCTGGCAGCTTTTTTCTCATAACATACATTTCTTACCTTTCCCTTATGGAAGGGACTCGATTCACCACAATTGGGAAGAAAATATTCGGTATCTACGTTCTAAATTTGAGCCTTGAACCAATATCTCTGCGTCAAGCCTTGATTCGCAACGTTATGCGAATTGCTGACTCAATCTTTGTGTATCTTCCTCTGCTCAGCAGGGATGGAAGGAGGCTTGGAGACGGTGCCGCTGGTACTATTGTAGTTTCAGAGAAGGCTATAAGACCAAGAATTCCTAGTTTGTCACTATGTAAAAGAATCCTTAGAACCCCAGAAGGAGTTTTTACAAGGGAGAAAGCTCTTATAAAGGCATTCCTTTCCGAACTCGAGAAGGAGTCCGAACTGATAAGCGAGGATACATTCAATGAGATCGAAGAGGCCCTCGGAGGGGTGGAGGGAGGCTATTCAGGGCTGCTGAGGGCTATGGATAGGCTTCAGGCTAGGATGCTGATGCTCAACGCCACCGCCAGAGTCATAGCCATAAGAGGTGGAGACGTCACCGACGTGGAGGAGGAGATGGAGGAACTGGAGGAAGAGATGGAGGAGATGATGGAATACCTGGAAGAAAAGAGAGAGAAGGTAAAGGAGTTCGTCAAAGAGTTTAAAGAACGTCATAAAGAACTTAAGAAACATCTCAAAGAACTAAGAGAGGAAATGGAGGAAGAGGAAGAAGAAAGTGAGGAAGTAGAAGAAAGAGAGGAGGAAGAGGAGGCAGAAGAAGAGATAAAAGAGGAGATAGAGGAGGAGGAAATCGAGAGAGAGGAAGAGGAGATAGAGGAGGAGGTTGAGAAGGGGAGGGGGGAGGTAGAGGAGGAGATAGAACGGGAGGAGAGGCGGGAGAGAGAGGAGCGGGGTTAGACCCTCCCTTTTTCCTTAATTTGTTTTTCAAACTCGTATATGAGTCTGGAGGTTACGATCCAGGCGTCCAAAACCTCGGGGTATATGCTGACGGCGTCGTCCACTAGGGATAGAGTTGATCCCTCCAGCTCCCCCTTCGGGTAGGCCCCTATGAAGGCTGCCGGCCTTTCCTCCTCAACTAGCCGCCCACAGATCTCCTGTAGGGTCCCCTCCCTCCCATGGCTTGTGAGGGCGACGACGTAGGAGGGCTCAATCTCCTCTAATAGCTCCCTCAGCTCCATCCTCCTAATCTTCAGGAGGGGTTGGGAAGAGCCTGGAGGGACGGCTCCCCTCTGGAAGAGCTGCTCCATCAACCCCTTAAAGCGATTATAGTCCCTTGGAAGCCTCGTCTTGGGATCGACCTCTATGGCGTATCCCCCTATGGTGTGAACCCACACCCTCAATCCCCCCTCCCGATTCAACGGGGAGCCCAGGGCCTCCAGGAGGCAGAAGTGAATGATGTCGGGTCTACCCCGTTTATAGGCCTTGGGCAACGCCTTCATCGCGGCGTGGTGGAGGCTCCGATCCAGCAGAACCTCAGAGGGCTTCTTACCCCTCCTCTTCGCATCCCTCCTCACGGAGGGGTGATGTATAATAGCCCTTGGAACCAGCTCCAAGGCGGCTTCCACCAGTATGAGATGTAACATCTGGATCAGAAGTTAAATAGGCGGCGGAGCCTTAAAGGTCTCCGAGTTGGCTGAAGAGTTCACCCTGGCGCCGATGAGGAGGCTCCTAAAGAGATTTGGAGACTTGAGGGTGAGCGTGGAGGCGAGTGAGGAGCTCCGCAAGGTCATAGGGGAGTATGGTGAGCGCATCGCCAGGGCTGCGGTGGCCAGCGCATTGAGGGAGGGGCGTAAAACCATATTGGCGAGGGATGTTAGGGCCGCTAAGAGGGAGGTTGAAGCCAGGGGATGAGGGGGGAGACTCCGAGGACGATAGTGATCCTATTCGGCGACTCGGCTGAATACGTCTGGGGACTCCGCCACCTCTTCCTCCTCACCCTCCTAATCTTCCTCTCATCACTCATCATCGGCTATAATCTAGGTGGGAGACTCCCAGGGGATCCATTAGAGCAGCTTAGGAGGATGATACCAAACCTGGAGGAGATGACACCTATAGGCCTATTCATATTCATCGCCGTCAACAACCTGGCTAAAAGCCTCATCTGGATGCTGATGGGCATACTATTCTCCCTACCCCCCATCCTCTTCACCATCCTAAATGGCTTCTACATCGGCTGGGTCTCCCACATCTCCGCCGAGGAGCATGGACTCCTCCTAACCATCACCGCCCTCGCATCCCATGGAGTGATAGAGCTTCCAACGATACTACTCAGCTCAGCCGCAGGCCTCGCCCTGGGATACCACGCAATAAATAGGCTTAGGGGGAGGGGAGACCTCCAAGAGGAGTTGAAGAAGGCTATAAGGCTCTACATACACTACATCGCACCCCTCCTCATCCTCTCAGCCCTGATAGAGGTCTCCCTGACGCCTATGATCACGAGGCTGGTGGAAGGCCTCATCACATGATGTAGCCGAGAAACCAAAGCCTATACGACATAACCACCCATCGAATCGACATAGTTAAGGAAGGGAAACGCTGCGAATCCTTTAAATCTAAGACGTTTGTGTAGATAACAGCCATTAAAAGAGGGGATGGTTGAGGGATGCCGAGGACTAGGGCCCCGAGAAGGGGCTCCATGGCCTATTCGCCGAGGAAGAGAGCTAAGAGTATAGCTGGCCGAATCCGCTTCTGGCCCGAGGTGGAGGAGGGGCCGAGGCTCCTCGGCTTCGCAGGCTATAAAGCCGGCATGACCCACGTCTTCGTGATCAAGGATAAGGAGCGTTCACCCGATTATGGTAAGGAGGTTAGATGCGCCGCCACCGTCCTCGAGACGCCGCCGATGCTCATCTGCGGTGTGAGAGCCTATGAGAAGACGGTGGATGGCCTAAAGGCCCTGACAGAGGTCTGGATGGAGAATCCACCTGAAGACCTTAAACGCAGGGTCAAAACCCTGAGGGGGGGATCACCCGAGGAGGGCTTCAAACGCCTCGAGGAGAGCCTGAATAGGATTGCGGAGCTGAGGGTCATCGCAGCCACCCAGCCCCGACTAGCCTCAGTGCCGAAGAAGAAGCCTGAACTCATGGAGATCAAGATCGGTGGGGGAACCAAGGAGGAGCAGCTGGAATATGCCAAGGAGCTCCTCGGCAAGACGATTAGGATAACCGAAGTCTTCAAGCCTGGGGAGGCCGTCGACGTCATCGGCGTCACCAAGGGTAAGGGATTCCAGGGCCCTGTGAAGCGTTGGGGGGTTAAGATCCTCTCGCATAAGGCTAGGAAGACGAAGAGGGGTGTCGGAACCCTCGGCCCATGGCATCCGGCGAGGGTTATGCCCACGGTTCCCAGGGCCGGTCAGATGGGCTTCCACAACAGAACGGAATATAACAAGCGGATACTCCTCATCGGCGAAGATGGGGAGAAGGTCACCCCGAAGGGGGGATTCACAAGATACGGCGTCATACGCACCGATTACGTCTTATTGAAGGGAAGCGTCATGGGGCCACCGAAGAGGCTGATAAAGCTGAGGAAGGCCGTCAGGCCGCCCCACTTCCCCGAGGAGCCACCGAAGATCACCTACATCTACAGGGGATCCGTGAAGGGTGAGGGAGGTTGAAGGTTCCCGTCGTAGACCTGGAGAACAACGTCATAGATGAGGTGGAGCTCCCACGGGTATTCCAAACACCCTTTAGACCCGACGTCATCAAGAGGGCGGTGATAGCTCAGCAGTCTCATAGGTTCCAACCTCAGGGCAGAGACCCCATGGCGGGTAAGCGGACGACGGCTGAATTCCTCGGGACGGGGCTCGGCATATCGAGGATTCCGAGGGTTAAGGGGACTACCCGTGGGGCCTTCGCCGTTGGAACCGTTGGAGGCCGCAGAGCCTTCCCGCCGACGAGTGAGAAGAGGATCAGGAAGAGGATCAATAAGAAGGAGAGGTGGCTAGCTATCAAGTCCGCTATCGCGGCCACCGCCCTTAGAGACGTGGTCGCAGCCCGTGGACACATCATCGACGCCGTCAGCCATCTACCCATCGTCGTCGACGACTCCATAGAGGAGCTGAAGAAGACGAGGGAGGTGCGAGAGCTCTTCATGTAACTCTTCTAGGGCCTTAGTCGGCATCTCCCTCTCAAGTTCTGAAAGCTCCTTCTCGTAGCCCTCCTTCTCCCATTCTAGCCGTGATACCTGCCTCTCCATTGTCTCAATTCTCTCCTCGAGAGAACTTACCATTCTCTTCAGGTTTCTGACCCTATCCCTCAGATCTTCTATGTCGGCTTCATATTTCTCCCTCTTCGGCCTCAGCCTCTCTATGGACTCGGTTCTGAGCGTCTCATCCCACGGCCTGTCGCAGAGGGGGCAGGCTGCTGGGGACTCCTCCACCCACCCGAACACATTCTCGATGGCCATCAGGGCGGCTTTCTTTCTTCCTAAGATCTCCTCAGCCTCCCTCAGTTGCTCACTATGTTCCCTGTGTTCCTTCTTAATGACGGCTAATTCGGACTTCAAATCCTCGATCTGAGAGGCTATGTCGGATAGTTTCTCCCGCTTTTCATGAAATTCCCCCATTAACCTGATCTGTGCTTCCACTTTCTCTTTCCTCCGATTAAGGCTGTCCACCTCCTTCGAGATGTTATTGTACTCCTCTTTCAGGACGCTTATATCCTTGTTGACCTCATCTAATCTCTTCATACACTCCTTCAACTCCCTCTTCACGCTACTAAATTCCTCTTCCTTCTCCTTTATAGTCAGCCGCTCTCTTTCTATGTCACTCTTCCTTGTATCTATCAACGATGAGACTTCCCTCATCCTCTTAGACTTCTCCTCGATGCTATGTTCAATAGATGATATTTCTGTATGTAGACTATCAAGCTCTCTTATACTAC
>JAPDJB010000175.1 GCA_029259285.1 Candidatus Bathyarchaeota archaeon
GGAGATGACGGTTCGAGCCGAGTAGTCAACCCGCTTTCCGGAGAGGTTGCCCCTGAAGCGGCCCTCCTTCCCCTTCAATCTCTGAGCCAGGCTCTTGAGGGTTCTCCCCGACCTATGTCTGGCTGGGGGGATTCCTGAGACCTCGTTGTTGAAGTAGGTTGTGACGTGATACTGCAGCAGCTCGGCGAGATCCTCGATGATAAGGGTTGGGGCGCCGGCCTCGATGTTCTCCTTAAGACGCTGATTGATGCGTATTATGTCTACGAGCTTATGCGTTAGATCATCCTCGGCTCTTATCCCCGATTCGAGGATTATGCTCGGCCTCACATCGACTGGTGGGACTGGGAGAACCTGTAGGATCATCCACTCGGGCCTGGCGACTTTCGGATCGAATCCGAGAAGCCTTAGATCATCATCTGGTATACGCTCAAACCACTCTCGGATCATGCTGGGCTTAAGCCTAGGCTCCCTCTCCTCCCCCTCCTCAGCCTCCTCCTTCACCTCGTAGAAGGAGGTGGGCTTCACAAACTTGATCTCGAATTGGGGCATGCCGCAGTGGGGGCATCGCTTATTCTTCTTTTTCGCCTTAGCCCTCCTAAAGACCTCCTCATAGGTGTCATCTCTCACCTCGCCGAAGAGTCTGCGATCCTCCTCCATCCTCTCCCGCATCTCCTCGATCTCCTTATCCGATAGCAGTATCCTGCCGCAGCTTCTACAGGTGGCGGAGAGCAGTCGATAGATATGCCTCGCAAACTCGACGTGGATGACAGGCTCAGCCAGCTCTATATGGCCGAAGTGGCCTGGACAGTTGGCGGCGATGTTTCCACAGGTCTGACATCGCTGACGGGGCTCTAGGGTGCCGAGGCGTCCATCCATGAGGCCTCCAGCGATGGGTGCTCCATCCTCGTCGTAGGTGTCGGAGGTCTGGATCTCGACGACGCTCATACGACGTATCTCATCTGGGGAGAGGACGCCGAACTTGATGGACTCTATCATCTTCGACATATCTCTCTACACCTCCCCGCTCAGCTTCAACGTCGGCGATATACAGAGGCTCTGGAGCTCCTGTAGCAGCAGCTTGAAGGCGTAGCTGACCGTCACAGGCTCAACGAGGCCCTTCTCACCGCAGAGGGGGCAGATGTAGCGTCTCAGCCTCATATCATAGTAGGCCAACTTGCCGCAGCGCTCGCAGACATATATCGTATAGGCGTCGGACTCCTCTAGAAGACGATCCTTCAACAGCATCGCGGCTCCATGCCCTATTAGGCAGTCACGCTCCATCTCGCCGAATCTGAGGCCTCCACCCCTCGCTCGGCCCTCGGTGGGCTGACGGGTGAGCATCTGAACCTGCCCACGGGCCCTGGCATGTATCTTGTCCAGCACCATGTGATGGAGCTTCTGGTAGTAGACGACACCTATGAATATCTCGGCCTCAAACATCTTTCCAGTGACACCGTCGTACATCAGCTCCCTCCCACTGGATTTGGAGCCCAGCCGTCTCAGAGCCTCCATGAGATTGTCAACCTTCTCGTTGCTGAAGGGTGTGCCGTCGACGAATTCGCCTCTGAGGGCCGCCACCTTTCCAGCTATCGACTCTATGAATTGGCCGACGGTCATCCTCGACGGAAATGCATGGGGGTTGATGATGATGTCTGGCACTATGCCATGGATGCTGAAAGGCATATCCTCCTGCGGCATAACCATCCCTATGACGCCCTTCTGACCATGCCTCGAGACGAATTTGTCGCCGAGCTCTGGAACCCTATGGCTTCGAACCTTCACCTTCACTAGATGTGAACCCTCTATATCCTTGGTGACAAAGACTGTGTCGACGACCCCCTCCTCCGTCGGCCTAACGCCTATGGAGGTGTCCCTGAGCTGGGGCCCCTTAACCTCGAAGCCCCTATACTCCTCCAGGAATCTCGGCGGGCTCACACGGCCTATGAGGATGTCGCCGCCCTTCACCACGGCCTCTGTGGCGACGATTCCATCCTCCTCCAACAACCTATAGGCCTGGGCGCCGTGGTAGCCCCTGATCCCAGGTTCAGGTATGGTCAGCCGATCCTTGGCTCCGCCGAGATACTGCTTACACTCAGCCTTATAGATGCGGTAGAAGCTTGAATGGCCGAGGCCACGCTCTATGCTGGACTTATTGAAGATGATGGCGTCCTCCATGTTGTATCCCGTTGAGCTGAGGACGGCGACGATGAAGTTCTGACCTGCAGGCCTCTCATTGTAGCCTAGAATCTCCATCGGCTTGGTGTAGACCAGAGGCCTCTGCGGATAATGCAGTATATGCGCCCTGGTGTCAGTTCTCTCCCTGTAGTTGAGGGCGTAGAAGCCTGGAGCCTGCTTGGCCATCGCGGCCTCATAGGTGTTCCTCGGAGACTGATTATGCTCAGCGTAGGGTATTAGGGCGGCTGTGACGCCGAGAATGGTGTAGGGGCATATCTCCATATGGGTGTGCTCTGGGGTGACATCCCGCTCTGAGAGGGCGATGTAGGCGTTCTCCTCCTCCTCGGCGTCGAGATACTCGATGATCCCCTCCCTTATTAGGTCGCTCCAAGTCCATCTGCCGGTCTCTATGTTCCTGACATGCCTCTTCCTGAGGAGGGGTCTACCATCCTTGACTATGATGAGGGGTCTCCTGATACGCCCCTCATCGCAGTTAACATAGATCTCGTTATGCTCCCTGTAGTATGCGATGTTCACCTCGTCGCTTATCTCCCCTCGGCGTCGACGCTCCCTAACCTCCTCCACAAGCCTCTCAGGGGCTGAGGTGTAGCCTAGCAGGGTGCCGTCGACGAAGACTTTAGCCCCCTTCCTCGCCTCCCTGTCAGCCATTTCAAGGGGGACGACGCCGAGATAGATTAGGAGACGTTTAATCGGCTCGGGGGAGACCCCCTTCGAGACCGTCGCCATCAAGGCGAGGTTCTTCACCAATCCACAGTTGGCCCCCTCAGGTGTCTCATTTGGGCATAGCCTACCCCAGTGGGTTGAGTGGAGGTCTCTCGCCTCGAAGTTGGGCTGACTTCGGCTCAGCGGCGACTGTATACGCCTTAGATGGCTGATGGTTGACAGCGTGTTGGTTCTGTCCAATAGCTGCGTCATGCCGACTCGGCCACGCCTCCAGTTGCCGGTGGCCAGCGCATGCTGTAGACGGCTGGTGATTATGCCAGGCCTGACGGCTGCTGAGAGTATTATACCCTTACGCCTGCTGCTCATCCTCCTAAGCTGGTATCTCATATCCCTGTATAGGCTCCAGAAGGCGCTTCTGAATAGCTCCGCTAGGAGGGGGCCTGCCAGCTTTATGCGCTTATTCTTCAAGTGATCCTTATCATCCTCCTTACGTCTCCCCAGCTTCAACTCGATGAGTCTACACGCCATCTCGGCGAGGTAGTAGGCCTTCTTTATCCGATCCCTCGGCTCACGGCCGAGGTGGGGGAGGAGGTTTCGGTCGAGAACCGCCTCAGCCCTCTTGATCCTGAACTCCCTCACCTGGCCATAGGCGACTCTGTTACCTATGTATAGGATGGCGTCCTCGACGCTCTGAACCGATGCTGCCTTCCTGAAGGAGGGTTCAAGCTCGTTGATGACATCCTCATCGAGGGAGACCATCTCGGCGATCTCCCTATCCGTCTCGACGCCAAGCGCCCTCATCAATACGATGAGAGGGATAGCCTCTGGAACTCCTGGTATCGAGACCTCTATCTCCCCCTTGGATTTGATGACCATCTCTATCCTCGCCCTGAAGCCTACGGTTGTGGAGAAGACCTTAGCCCTATAGACGGGCTTTGAACCCCTCTCATCGACCTCCACGAGGATCCGGTTTGGAGCCAGATCCTCGAGGGCGACGATCACCCTCTCCGAGCCATTGATGATGAAGTAGCCGCCGACCTCATCTGGATCCTCGCCGATCTTGATGAGCTCATCCCTCGAGAACTTTGAGAGGACGCAGAGATCGGATTTAACCATGACGGGGAGCTCCCCGATGTGGACTCTCTCGAAGATCTCCCTCACGCCATCGCTGAGAACTATATCGAGGTAGAGGGGGGCGGAGTAGGTGAGATTTCGGATCCTCGCCTCCTTCGGATAGACCTCCCGCTCAGTTCCATCGACCTCCGTGAACTTGGGTCTGCCAACCTCTATCGTCTCGAAGCGAACCTCATAGGTCTTCCCTGGAACCTCTATGGTCATGCCGCCGATCTCGTCGATGATCTTCTGGAGCGTGTGCTTCACGAACTCATTATAGCTCTCAAGATGCTGTCTTACAAGGCCCTCCTCCCTGAAGAAGGCCTTCATAACCTCCCAATAATCCCTACCAGTTAGAGTAACCCCCTCCAACCTCATCCCTCCCATCGAATAGAGGATTAAGCATGGGCTTCTCGATCACCCTCACTAGCTCCGGTTCCCCCCAGCACATGACTAAAAGCCGTCTTAACCCCCAAAGGCTATAGTGTAGGTCGAACACCCGTTAATAAATGTTGTCCAACTCGACGAGCCCTCAACTCCACAGGTGGAGAGTGGAAAGAGATAAGTCTCGGTGGAGGGGTTTAATCACGGTGTCCTCCGGTGTCTAAGGAGACTCCTATAAAGATGGTGAGGCCGGAGTTCCTCGACTTCATCAACTATAACATCTGCAAGGCCTACTCAGAGCTCCACGGCAAGGAGGCCGCTGAGGAGTTCTTCAGACACGTCGGCGAGATCGGTTTCAGGGAGCTTCAGAAACGTATAGAGTTCCTAAGCCGTGAGCCCTATGAAGTCCTAAAGAAGATCGGGGAGTTCCTTGAGGAGATGGGCTACATGGCTAAGATACAGTTGACGAAGGTGGCTGAGGATGAGGTCATCATAGAGATGTTCGGCGTCTCCGTCATCGAGTCCTCCATGAGGCTGATCAACGAGGGGGCAA
>JAPDJB010000059.1 GCA_029259285.1 Candidatus Bathyarchaeota archaeon
TTTGACGGCGACCCATGTCTTCGCAGGGGTCTCGAGGGCGATTAGACGCAAATTTGAGACCGCCACTCCCGTCGAGGTGGTGGCTCAGACCCTGAGGATGTTCGGCCAGGGGACTAAGGTCTGCGTCGAGATCGTCGCCATGGCAGCCGATGCGGGTTTGATCCCCGTCGATAGGGATGTCATAGCCATCGCTGGAACGGGTAGGGGAGCCGATACGGCGCTGGTTATAAGGCCGGCGCATGCGAGTAGGCTCTTCGACATGGCTGTGAGGGAGATTATAGCTAAGCCACGGCTCTGAGCCTTATAAGTGGCAGCTACTTATAACGGATTTTTTCCCTATATGCTCCTCTTATAGTAGCCAGGCCTCGGGGAGTAGATTGTTCCGTCTCTCATCAGTATCCCTATCAGCCTTGAGGCCTCGTTTCGGTCTATGCCCTCCTCCTCCAGGGCCTCGTATAGGTCTTCATCCTTCACGACTCCGCTCTCCCTCTCCAGTTTGGCTATGAGGCTCAGCACCCTCTGCAGCTTCACCTGTAGGCTTCGGGGTTTTCCGGTCATTATGACGTCGATGTCTATGGCTCCGGTGGTGAGGTCTATGCCAACCTGCTGTAGGCTGTATTGCATCAGCGCTATGACGGCCTCAGCATCCTCTATCGTGACCTTCCCGCGTAGATGGACTCTGGCTCTGGCCTCAGCCAATCTTATGAGGGACTCCAGTTGTCGGGGGGTGATGCTTATCGGCGATATCTCGCCGCCTTCTCTTGAGGCGCTGCGCATTTTGAGGTAAAACTCCCTGAAGCGCTCCATCACCTCCTCCGTTATGACGGGCTTGATCCGCTTAGCATAGCCGATATACTTCCTCAGGAACTCCAGGTCTATGGGCGGCTTCACAGGAGTCTTCGAATATCTATGAAGCTTCAATATATGCTCAGCTAGCTTCGAATCCCTCTCCTCCTCTGGTTGATCCCTGAGGACGAAGATGAGGTCGAAGCGGCTGAGGATGGTGACGGGGAGATTTATGTTCTCAGCCACCGTCTGATAGGGGTTGTAGCGCCCCAGAGCCGGATTCGCCGCGGCTAGGATCGAAGTCCTGGCGTTCAGCGTCGCCACGATGCCTCCCTTAGCTATGGAGACAACCTGCTGCTCCATCGCTGGGTGGATCGCCGAGCGGTCTTCGTCTCTCATCTTCTCAATCTCATCGATGCAGCAGACGCCCATATCCGCGAGGACGAGTGCTCCGGCCTCCAAGACGAAGTTTCCCGTCCCCCCCTCCCTCACGACGGCGGCCGTCAATCCAGCCGCCGTTGAGCCTCGACCCGTGGTGTAGAGGCCCCTAGGAGCAACCTTCGCAGCGAACTGTAGGAGCTGGCTCTTCCCCGTGCCTGGATCTCCGACTAGGAGGATGTTTATATCCCCCCTGATCCTGACGTCTGGAAGCTCCTTTGTGACGCCTCCGAATAGGAGATACATTATTGCCTCCTTGATATGCTCATAGCCGTAGATCGACGGCGCTATAGACTGCAGTATCTTTCTATGTATCCAGGGGTCTGAGGCCAGCTCCCTTATCCGCTCCTCATCCTCGGGGGTTATCTCCATCATCTCCAGCTCCCTGCTGCTCACCTCAACGTTGTTGGCCTCCAGGATGAGGTCGAAGGCCCTTAGGGCTCCGCCGCGGCCCTGCCTCTGAACCAGGTCGATGACGCCTACGATGGTCACCCTGTCCCCAGGCCTCGCTATGTCGACGAGGTCATCCTTCAGAAAGACGTTCAGAGACCTCGGAAGCTGACCTGGAGGGAGCTCCTCAGGCATCTCCTGAATCGTAATCCTCTGCGAATCTATGAAGGTTGACTCCTTAGGGTCGAGTTCGAAACCCCTCTTACGGCCGCAGGATGGGCATTCAGTTGGAGTCCTGAGATATTGGGAGCCCTGCTCAAGGTAGATGAGCTCCCCACAGCTTCGACATCTGAAGACTGCCTTCGTCAGCAGCGGCATGACGGCTGTGGCTCTGACGATGATGCCGTTCACCATCACTAGTCGCCCAATGTGATCCGAGCTGATCCTGCGGAGTGGAGTCTCCTGGGGTAGCCCCCTAAATCTCACGTGGACTCTGCCGATCGCCTCGGCGTATTCAGGGTCTCTGATCCGGAGCTTGGATAGCACCACGGCGTCGAACTTCGGTATATGTTCACTTGGGTCGTTGAGGATGGCTCTCGCCAGCTCCGCGTCGAAGGCGTAGAGGTCTGGGAAGTCGATGATGAGGGACTTAGACCCCTTAACAGCCATCTCTGAGATGGCCCTCTCATACTTCAGGTCTCCCCTCGAATCTCTGAACTCCTCTATGAAGCGGGTGAAGGCCTCCTCCACCGCCATAAGCTCCGAGAGGTTCATCGCTCACCCCCCACCCGCCTCATCTCGCCTCTCCACTTGGAGATGGAGCCTCTAACCTCCCTGTATAGGAGCTCCTCCTCCGGCTGCAGTATCCCCGTGGGCGCCCTCGCCTCCGAGGCCGCCATCCTGACAACGCCGCCTATCCGGCTCTCCACGATATCCCTATAGATTCCCCTAAGCCTCCCAAGCTGCCCCTCATCCCTACGCCTCATCCCCTCTAGGGTGAGGTAGGCCCTGCGGTAGAAGTCCTCGGGAAGCCCCGTCAACCTCCCTGGTGGATGAACCCGTTCACGATAGTGTATCTGAGTCCACTCCCCGCTGGTGATCTCCTCCTCCAGAAATCTCGCTAGGCCAGCCTCAACGAGCTCCCAGGCCACCCAGAGGGGGGCTGTAAACTCCTCCTCAGCCTCCACCTCCTCGATGATGATGCCCACCGTCTCTATGCGCCCAATCTTTCTAAGGGCCTGAAGCCTGACGGGGGTGTTCTCATACTCAAAGATGATGTCCCTCATGGTGGAGGCTATGGAGGACATCTCCATCCTATAGTCTCCTCGCCAATCCTTATCATTTTATTGCAGCTAAACATTATACCCGCCCCTAATACTTAAAATAACTACGAATCCTTCGCCTGCGGAGAGGTCGGTGAAAGTGTCTCCCCTCCCCAAATAGGCGTAGATAAAGCCCCCTCCACCTCATATTAGGCCTCGTATTATTCATATTAGGATTTTAGCTCCATGAAGCCCTTAAATAAGGGAATATGGAACATCACCCCCTATCAGAATTCCAGATTTTAATCAGGTAGGGAAAGGGGAGTTATAATAGGGGGTAGAGGAAATCCCCATTTCGAAGCCTTGTCCGATGAGAATAACACCTCAGGAGGCCACGCCACCTCAAGGCTGTTAGAGCTGGTTCGACGATTGATGGCCGATCCAAACATTCGGAGCCTAATCGAGCATAGGGTCAGGGAGTTCCTGGAGATGAGACATAGAGGCGGGGAGGATTGGTTTAGGGAGCTTGCCTTCTGCCTGCTGACAGCCAACTCAAGCGCCGAATCAGCCCTAAAGGCCCTAGAGGAACTCAACACCCTAATCTACCATGGAACAGGAGGGGAGATAGAGGAGGCGCTGAGAAGAAGCGGATACAGATTTCCGAGGCGTAGAGCCGAATATATCGTCGAGGCGAGGAGGCATCTACCACGCCTAAAGGCCACCATAGAGGGGTTCCAAAGCCCAGGGGAGGCGAGGAGATGGCTTGTGAAGAACGTCAGAGGTCTGGGATGGAAGGAGGCGAGCCACCTATTGAGAAACCTCGGCTACCTCGACGTCGCCATACTCGATAGGCATATACTAAGGGTGCTGAATCGCATAGGCCTGATAGATGAAGCTGAGGCCTCAAAGACCCCTCAAGGTAGGCGATACGAGGAGCTGGAGAATCTCCTGAGACCAATAGCTGATGAGCTGGGCATACCCCTCGGCGTCCTAGACCTCTACCTCTGGTACATGGAGACCGGCAAGGTTTTGAAGTGATAAGATGAAGTCGTTAAAGATCAATCAAGGATCACCAACGATCTTTAAAGATTGTAGGTTGCGTTCCTCTCTATCTTTTATTAATTTGTTTAATATTACAGATATATTTTCCTCAATGAAACTTACTATTTTTGGATGTAATTCTCGTTTCTCTGCATGTTTACGAAACATTAAGATAATGAATTTGATTGGTATCTCTTTTAATTCTGGAAGAGTTAGGATATTTACTTGACACTCATTGCAGAAAGGCGAATTAATAAGCTTTAACTTTCCTTTACATTTTTTACAGTATGCTGTGATAGGCAAGAGCCGACCAGAAGCTCCGATGTATGAGGGATACCAGAGTCTCCTAAATGGATCAGCAAATCCTCTTCTATTAAATGGATAAAGTGTTTCAGCCTCTATAGCTTCAAGCATTTTCTTAGCCTTTTTCGGGTCAAGCCAACGTTCAACATAATCTAATGCATAATGTAAATCAGCAGCTAATATACCATCATAGCCATATAATTGAAAAAGATATCTTCGAACAACATCCATAGCCCACTTTCTACTATCGTCATGTCCTATTCTAAAAATTTCTATCTCTGTTAATGATCTTGGAAGGTTCTCCTCTGGAAAATCTATTATAAGATTAGCCATTTTCACAGCTTCTAAATCCAATCCTAATAATATTCCAATTTCTTCATGACATTTATGAGAGGGCATTATAAGGATAAAAGGAAATCATTCTATTTATTTTTTTGGGAGAACCAAAAGTTATTTGATGACTTTAAAGGGTCTACAATGTGATGCATCATGAGGGTTGTAATTGAGGGTGAGGTTAGGGAGCTTAGAACCATCTGGAGGGAGGGGCAGCTCGTCAAACTGATCGATCAGAGGAAGCTTCCGCATAGGCTGGAGATCGCCGTTATGCGAAACCATA
>JAPDJB010000156.1 GCA_029259285.1 Candidatus Bathyarchaeota archaeon
CGTGTAGAAGGCTGGGCGTAGAGCATCACATAACATCCTTCAAGGAGCTCTACGGCCTAACCCTCGATGAGATAGCTGAGAGAAATCTCGGCGAGGTCACAACCTGCACCTACTGCGGCGTCCTCCGGCGTAGAGCATTGAACACCGCAGCCAGGGAGGTTGAGGCCGACCGATTGGCGACTGCTCACAACCTCGATGACATGGCTCAGACAGCCCTCCTAAACCTCATGCGAGGAGACCTGAGGAGGATGAGGCTTATGCATCCAGCCGGCTTCAGCCTCGAGGGCTTCGTCAGAAGGGTTAAGCCCTACTGCGAGGTCCCTGAGAGGGAGTCGACGATGCTTGCCTATCTTAGAGGCCTCGAATTCCAGACCCATCCCTGCCCCTACGCCGAGGAGGCTATGAGAAGCGACATAAGACGATTCCTCAACTACATGGAGACCCTGAGGCCTGGAACGAAGTTCACCATCTATCGGACAGCCCTACGAATCATAGAGTCCCTCGGAGCCTTGGAGGAGTCCCTGGGAGGGGTATGCAGACTATGCGGGGAGCCCACGACTGGGGAGATCTGCCGAGTCTGCCAGCTCCTCGGAGAGTTGGAGAAACGTTAGGTTTTAATTTAAGTAGTAGTGATATAAACCTACTTTATTTGTCTCCTCAAGGTTGAAGATGGGAGGTTTTGTGATATGGGGAAGATTAGGGTAGCTATAGCTGGTCTGGGAAACTGCGCCTCAGCCCTAATACAGGGGGTGGAGTTCTACAAGGAGTGGGAGGGCGACTCGATACCAGGGTTGATGCACGTAAACTTCGGAGGCTACAGGGTCGGCGACATCGAGTTCGTGGCGGCCTTCGACGTCAACAACCTCAAGATCGGGAAGGACATCGCTGAGGCCATCTTCGCTGAGCCGAACTGCTGCGCCAAGATATGCGACGTACCACCCCTCGGCGTTAAGGTTCTTCCAGGCCCAATCTCCGACGGCGTAGCCCCCCACATGTTCGAGGCCTTCCACGTAGATAGGAATCTGAAGCCCGTCGACATCGCCGAGGTTTTGAGGGAGAGTAGGGCTGACATGTTGATCAACTATCTCCCCGTAGGAAGCTATGAGGGGACACGGCTCTACGCTGAGGCAGCCCTAGAAGCCGGATGCGCCTTCATCAACTGCATCCCCGAGTTCATAGCCTCCGATGAGGCTTGGGCTAGGAGATTCGAGGAGGCTGGGCTTCCGATCGCCGGCGACGACATAAAGAGTCAGGTTGGCGCCACTATTCTACACAGGGTTCTGGCGGAGCTATTCCATGATAGGGGCGTCCACATAGATGCGATGTATCAGCTCAACATCGGTGGGAACACCGACTTCCTCAACATGACCGTGGAGGAGAGACTTAAGACGAAGAGGGTGAGCAAGACCGAGGCTGTGAAGTCCCTACTGCCCTACGATGTCCCAACCCGTATAGGGCCTTCAGATTACGTCCCCTTCCTGGAGGACAAGAAGATATGCTTCATACGAATCGACGGCCATGGCTTCGGGAATCTCCCCATAAGGCTTGATGCAAAGCTGGTGGTGAACGACTCGCCTAACAGCGCTGGAGTCGTCATTGACGTCATAAGGGCTGTGAAGATCGCCCTGGGTCGAGGTGTTGCGGGGCCTCTCATCAGCATATCGGCCTACGCCTTCAAGCATCCTCCAGTTCAGGTTAGCGACAAGATCGCCAGGATGTGGGTTGAGGAGTTCATAGAGGGAAAGAGGGGGCGGTAGCCTCAGAGCTCAACCCTTATGTTGAGCCTCTGAATCAGCTCTTTATACCTATTCCTTATGGTGACCTCTGTGACGTGCGCCCCCTTAGCTATCTCGCCCTGAGTTCTACGCTCATCGGTTAGGAGGCTCGCTATGTAGGTGGCTGCGGCGGCTATTCCCGCGGGGCCTCTGCCGCAGGTTAGCCTAAGCTCTATGGCTCGTTTCAGGATTCTCATCGCTATCTCCTCGGCGTCTCCTGAGAGGGAGAGCTGGCTGATGAACTTTGACACATAGCTCTTTGGGTCGACGGGTGGAACCTTGATGCTCAGCTTTCGGAGTAGGAACCTGTAGTTTCTGCCCCCCTCCTTCTTCGATATGTGGGCTGCCCTAGCAACCTCCTCCAGGGTGCGGACGACGTTGCACTGTCGGCAGGCCATGTAGATGGAGGCGGCGGCCACCCCCTGGATCGACCTCCCCCTGATGAGGCGCTGCTTCACTATACGTCGATATAGCACCGAGGCGGTCTCCAGGACGTTCTTCGGGAGATTCAGCTTGTATGCGACCTTCGTCAGCTCTGAGAGGGCGTAGGCGAGGTTTCTCTCCGTCGCCCCCGACACCTTCGACCTCCGATGCCACTTCCTCAAACGATAAACCTTCGCCTTCTCAACAGGCTTCAGCTTCCGCCCATAGATGTCCCTGTCATGCCAATCGATGATGGTTGAAAGACCCTTATCATGGATTGTCCACGTCAGCGGCGCCCCAACTCGGGTTCTCCGCTCCCTCTGCTCCTCGTCAAAGGCCCTCCACTCAGGCCCCTGATCGAATATCGAGGTGGAGATGACGTATCCACAGTTGGCGCAGACGATCTCCCCAACCTCGTAATCTCTGATCAGCTCGGTGCTCCCACACTCTGAGCAGACTAGGATTCGCTCCCTCTCCTCCCTCCTGGTCAAGGATTCACCTCCCCAAGATGTAGAGCGGCTCATCGACGTATCTCTCGGGGTTCTCAACCGTCGGCCTCACGGCTATATAGGGGCTTGAAACCGGCCCGAAGAGGTCGTAGACGAAGCCGATCCTACGCCCCTCCCTATCAAGAACCGGAGTCCCTACCCTGGCTTTATGTTCAGCTTTCATTATCAGGTTTCCACTGCTCCTCGATATGTGGAAGGGGACTCCGATCCTGATCTTCCTCCTCATAGAACCCCTCTGAAACCATGATAATTAACCTACTCTCCTTTATTAATCTTCTTTATATCCTCCTCTTCCTCCTTAATCTCCTAATAGTCTCAGCCAGCTCCCTCAAAAGCCTCGTTTTGGGCCTATCCCTATCGACGAGAACCATCCCCGTCCTCCTCCATGGCATCCTCGGATGAGCGGCGTCGGCTTTTAACTCGGGGTTTAAACCTAGGGTGGAGGCTGCAAGGTAGATCTCCTCAGCCTTCACATCCCTCAGAGCCAGCCTTAAAGGGATTCTACGCCCAAGGCTTCTAGGATAAGATGCGTCGAGGTAGATGGGCCAGACGACGAGCCTCCCCCTAAGCCTCATAGACCTCGCCGACTACTCCTCGATGAGAATGGCGTTCAAAACGCCGTTCTGCCCAGGTCTGGATATGATCTTGGCTAAACCCTTCTCCGTTCTCACGATGGTTCCCCTGGTGATGATGCCCCTCCTATCCCAGTCGACGTTCGCAGGGTTCTTAACGACGGAGAGTATCCTCACCCGCTCCGTCTTCCCAGTCTTTGGATCCGAGAGATTCACCCATTGATCGGAGGCGAGCTTGACCTTTAGGCCGCCGCCCTTCGTCCTCTCCAGCCTCCTCTCAGGCTCTCCAAGCTGGGTCTCAACGGGGAAGCGGCCGGCCTCATATCTACGCCTCTTCCTATATGCCTTCCTCCGTCCGCCGGTTCTCTTCCTCTTCGTCAGGTCGTCATGCCACACCAAGTGGTGAACCCCTCTCCACTCCCATCCTCCAAGTGAGATATAAAAGGAGTGCGGTCAGAGAATACTGAGCCGCGATGGAGGGCGGGGAGATCATCAAGCTGAGCCATGGAGCCGGCGGAGCCTACATGGATGAACTCATCAGACAGCTCTTCCTAGAGGGGTTCAGGCTTAGGAAGGCCCTCGACGGCGTGGGCTTAGACGCCCTCGACGATGGGGCGTCTCTGAGGGTGGGCGAGAGGGAAGTCGTTGTCTCCATCGACGGCCACACGGTAGACCCCATCTTCTTCCCAGGCGGAGACCTCGGTAGATTAGCCATCTCGGGGGCCGTCAACGACGTCGCCGTCATGGGCGCCAGACCCGTCGCCATACTCGACGCCATCATCGTGGAGGAGGGATACAGCATGGAGAAGTTGAGGAGGCTGGTGAGATCGATGAATGAGACCGCTCAGGAGGCTGAGGTGGCCATCATAAGCGGAGACTTCAAGGTTATGCCCCGAGGCCACCTAGATAGAGTTGTGATCACCACCTGCTCCATAGGCCTCCTAGAGGCTGGGAGACGCATCCTCGACAGCGGCGCGAGACCTGGAGACAAGGTCATCATCACAGGCCCAATAGGGGATCACGGCATCGCCTTGATGTCGGCCCGTGAAGGGCTAGAGTTCGAGACGGAGCTGAGATCCGATGTTGCCCCTATATGGTGCGTCGTCGAGGCCGCCCTGAGGGCGGGGGAGGTGAGGGCGATGAAGGATCCAACGAGGGGAGGCCTCTCAGCGGCTTTAAACACCATAGCGGAGAAATCCGGCGTTAGCATCTGGATCGACGAGGATCGAGTTCCCATTAGAGAGGAGGTGAGGGCTGCCTCCGAGATGCTCGGCCTCGACCCCTACGAGGTGACCTGCGAGGGGAGAGCCATCATCATCGTCAGCCCAGAGACGGCTGAGGACGTCCTCGGGGCCGTGCGGAGAACCAGGTATGGGGAAGGGGCCGAGATAATCGGCGAGGTTAGGGGTGAGAGACCTGGATATGTGTTACTGAGAACGATGGTTGGGGGGACTAGGGTTTTGAGGAAGCCCCTTGGGGAGCCTATACCGAGGGTATGCTAAACCGGAG
>JAPDJB010000043.1 GCA_029259285.1 Candidatus Bathyarchaeota archaeon
GAGGAGGTAGAGCAGTATAACCGTGGCGACGGCCACCAGCAGCCCCTTCAACGCCCTCTTAGAATCTATGAGGAAGGCGCAGATGGAGCCGTAGATGAGGCCGGCGACATGGACGTCATGGGCTACAAACCCCTCAACGCCAAGCCAGAGGGAGGAGAACTCCGCGGCTGAGAGGATGACGCCTACCAGGAAGGCGGGGAGGGGGATGAAGAGGATATAGGTGATCTTGAAGGGTGTGAGGAGGAAGAGGACGGCGATCAACCCAAAGATGGCTCCAGAGGCGCCGACTAGGGGGACATCGGAGCGGGGGTTGAGGAGGACGTGGACTAGACCCGAGACGACGCCGGAGGAGAGATATATCGCGGCGCATCTCAATGCTCCAAGCTCCCCCTCCACTATGCCTCCAGCTCCCAGGAGGGCGATGGCGTTCAAAGCTAGGTGAAGCCAGCCTCCATGTAGAAACATGTAGGCGACGATGGAGTGGGGGTTTAGACCCCGCAGCAGCCTCGCTGGGATCAGAGAGTAGGCCTCATAGAGCCTTAAAGCCTCGTCTAGGGGGAGGATCGATAGATATAGCTGTATGAAAACCAGTAGGAGGAGAAGGTTGTATGTGAAGAGAGGGCGTCTCTCCCCCATCGACGAGAAAATAGGTTGAGGACATTATAGGCTTATCCGCCACTTTATAAAGGGGCTTTATGAGAGATTAGACGTGATGACCTCCCCACCAGAGATCATAGGACATGGAACCTGGTATGACAAGGCGGCTAAGGAACTCATAGAAAGGGAGTTGAGACTAGGTAGAAGCCTGGATCTCATAAGAACGGAGAGTGGATTGGGGGCCTCGGGGTTTCCCCACATCGGAAGCCTCGGAGACTGTATAAGGAACTATGCCATCGCCCTCGCGGTGGAGGAGCAGGGATATAAGGCTGAGTATATCGCCTTCTCCGACGATAAGGATGGCCTAAGAAAGGTTCCAGCTGGACTTCCAAAGGAGCTGGAGAAGTGGATTGGATACCCCGTCTCGGATATCCCAGACCCCTTTGGGAGATGCCATGAGAGCTTCGGAGATCACATGTCATCGCTGCTCCTTGAAGCCCTAGACGTCATCGGCGTCGATTATCGCTTCATGTCCGGAGCGAGGGTCTATAGGCGGGGACTGCTCAACAGGGAGATCATAGAGATAATGGAGAACGCCGAGAGGGCTGGGAGAATCATCTACGAGGAGATCGGGCAGACGAAGTTCCTAAACTCCCTCCCCTACTTCCCCGTCTGCGAGAACTGTGGACGCATCTACACTACAAACGCCTACAGGTATCTGCCAGATGAACGCAGGGTTCTCTACCGCTGTGAAGGGATGGAGGTGAAGGGGAGATGGCTGGAGGGCTGCGGCTACGAAGGCGAAGTCGACGTCACAGCCGGCGAGGGGAAACTCAGCTGGAAGGTGGAGTTCGCAGCCAGGTGGAGGGCCCTCGACATAAGATTCGAGGCCTACGGCAAGGATATCGCAGACTCCGTTAAGGTGAATGACCGCATCTGCCGCGAGATACTGGGCCATGAGCCGCCGATGCACGTCCAATATGAGATGTTTCTAGATAAGGGCGGTCGAAAGATATCTAAGTCGGCTGGAAACGTCTTCACGCCTCAGGTCTGGTTCAGGTATGGGTCTCCCCAATCCCTCAATCTGCTGCTTTTGAAGAGGTTCATAGGGACTCGAAGCGTGGGGGTTGAGGATATACCGGTATACATGGATGAGCTGGATAGATTGGAGGATGTCTACTTCAACAGGGTTAACATCGAGGATCCAAAGGAGAAGGCGAAGCTCAGAGGCCTCTATGAATACTGCTGGCTCCTCAAGCCCCCGAGGGAGCCGAGCGTCCACATACCCTATAGACTGCTGGTAAACCTCGCGAGAGTCGCCCCAGAGGGGCGTGAAGAGGAGTATATCAGGGAGAAGCTGAGCGAATATGGATACCTCAAGAGGGGGAAGAGGGGCTTGGAGGAGAGGATCAGATATGCGTTGAATTGGGTTAGGGACTTTGAGGAGCCGGTGAGGAAGCCGGTGGAACTCTCAGCCGAGGAGGCGGAAGCTGTGAGAAGACTCATCGAGGAGCTGAGGAGGGGGAGGGGTGCAGACGATTATCAGAGCGCCGTCTTCAAGGTGGCCAGAAGCCTAAGCCTCTCGCCGAGGAGATTCTTCCGCACCCTCTACCTCATCCTCATTGGCGAGCCTCAAGGCCCAAGGTTCGGCCCCTACGTCGAGGCCATAGGGGTTGAGAACGCCATAGGGGAGTTGGAGAGGGCAGTTGAAAGGGATTAACCTTTTAAATATTTTAAAACTCTCTATTGGGGATGGATCTGATCCTCAGAGAAGGTTTCTACGCCCTCATCCTTTTAACGTGGGTGATCTTCGTCTCGATTCCCCTGACGAGATGGCTCTATAGCCTGATGAGGGGGAGGGGTCTAAGCCATGGCGTGGCCATATACTTCAATAGGAAGGTAATACACATCCTCGCAGGCGGCCTCATCGCCCTACTCGTCCCACGCCTCTTCTCCACCCCCCTCATGCCCCTATCTATGAGCCTCATCCTCGCAGCCCTCCTCTACATACCCCACTGGAGGGGGGAACTCCTAACCTGGTTTCAGACGCCTGAAAACCTCTTCGAGGTGCACTTCTGCATCGCCTGGGGTCTGGCCATAACGGCTGGATGGCTCCTAACAGGCGGAGACTTCAGGTTAGGCGTCATCCCCGTCCTCTACATGTCCTTCGGGGACGCCGTCACGGGCGTTGTGCGGAACCTCCTCTTCAGACGTAGAACGAAATCCTGGTGGGGAAACCTCGCCATGGCCTCCGTCTGCCTACCTATAGGCTGCACGGTGGGCCTCTGGGGAGTCGTCTCAGCCATCGTCGCAGCCTTCATCGAACACTTCGAGTTCGGCCCGATAGACGACAACCTAACCATCCCCTCCACCTCCTTCCTCATCCTCTACCTCACCTACCCGAGATGGAGTTGAGACGGCTAGGGTCTTGATAACAGGATTATGGCGAGGAGGGCGAAGAGGAGGCCTAGGAGCTTCAGGGGTGTAGGCCTCTCACCCATGAATAGGAAGCCCCAGAGGCTTGAGAGGGCGAGATGCATCCCATATATTGGGACGACGCTGCTGATGGCCCCAAGCTCCAGCGCCCTGTAATAGGCGATGATGGCGACGGCTAGAACCAATCCAGCTGCGTAGAGCATCAACGAGGATCTGGAGAGCGACAGATACTTCATGAATCTATAGCCCTGAAACTCCGCCACGAGGAAGGCTGTGAAGACGAGTATGGCGTTGGTGACGGTGACCGCCACATAGGATGGGATCACCCTCATAGCCGACTTGACGAGGGGAGGCATGAGACTGTAGAAGAAGAGGGCTACGAGAGACCAGAGGAGCCAACTCAAGGAGATCACCAAGGAAGAGAGGTGTCGAGGGATATAAAGGGGGTTAGATGTAGGGCTTTCCACCATGACCCCAATTAGAGCGCTCGATATCATAGATGATGACAGTCACAGCCTCCGGCGGGCAGCCAGTCGCCTCACAGATGGCCTTGGTCACCAGCTCCATCGCCTTAGCCTTCACCTCATCGCTGCGGCCCCTCCACCACTTAATCTCCACCAACGGCATGGAGACACCAAAGAAAGGGTGATCGGAGACGATATTAGCTCATCGGCGGGCTCAGGTCAAGAGTTCATCATCACGAGTCAGGAGAACTCGACCCCCTCATCGCCCGCCGATAAGATGAGGGAAATCATTAGGGAAAAAGACTTCGAGTGGCGGGCTCCAAACTCAAGATCGTCATCACACCTCAGGGGGGCTTTCCTGTCATCGCCCGCCGATAAGAATCATCTCAAGCTCGGGGAAAAGATTATCGACGAATCTCCCCTCAGACACCTAAACCGGAACCGTGGGAACACTCTTTGAATGGAGATAAAAGATGGGAAGGGATGCCTTAGGTTTATAGGCTCTCTCTGAAGGGGTGTCTGGCGTTCTCCGCGTGCTCCGTCGTCTCCTCCGGCGTCGGCCTACCCTCCATCGCCTTCCTGATGGCGTGGCGCATAGCCTTGAAGTTATTGATGAAGACCCTATGCCTATCCGTTGCTGTTGGGTGGACGAAGACCTTAGCGATGATGACCAATTCATCCGTTGCGGGGAGAATTCCATCCTCAACGCTCTTCGCCACGGCCTTTGCGACGCCAGCCTGCGCTGGGCCGTAGACCATACTCGCCTCTCTGAGGCTTCTAACCGGAACGGTCGGAACTATGATCGTGGGCGGCTTCACAGCCATCCCAGGCTCCAGGATTACCTGAACCGCCTCTTGCTTCTCTACAAGCCTCGACAGAACTTCTGCATAGGCTCTGCCGACGGGGCCGTCCACCCTGCCTATTAGGAGGTCTATGTGGGCCACCTCGGCTCCTTCGCCTACGAGGGCCTCACCGGTTCGTAGATGGAACTGCTTGATCTCCTCAGGGGTCACCCCTACGGCGTAGAAGCGCTCTATGAGAGGCTTCTCGGGGACTATCTCGAAGGCGATGGGCTTCTTCTCGATGAGGCCCAGCTTCTCAAGCTCTATTCGGAGCTCCTCCCGTAGCTCATAGGTTAGGGTGTCCCCAATTATCAACGGCCTACGGGTTTTGCCGACGTTGAAGCCCATGTAGTTTAGGC
>JAPDJB010000050.1 GCA_029259285.1 Candidatus Bathyarchaeota archaeon
CCGAGAGCCTGCTGTCTCTCTTCAACTTTAGGTCTCCCATGTAGACGTCATTCAGCCTATAGACTCCTCCGGCTTCCCTTAGGATGTGGAGGGCGGCTGCTGAGTCCACGGCCCTTAGGACTCCCCTTATGTCGATGTGGGCGTCGAGGACTCCCTCAGCTACGAGGCAGATGGAGAGGGCTGCTGACCCAAGCTGTCTGAGATGTCTCGCTTTGGCTATGAGTCTCCTCAGCTTATTCATGGGGGCTGACTTGCTTAGGTCTATGCTCAAAATGGCCTTCGATATTGGCCTGGCCCTCCTCGGCCTTATGGGTGTGTCATCCCTCCAGGCTCCCAGGCCCCTCGCTGCCTTGTATACCCTGCCCCTCGGTATGTCGAGGACTATGGATGCTATGGCCCCTGAGAGGTATTCGGTTTCGGAGAGCATCAGCGAGACGGCTGAGAAGGGTATGCCCACAGCCATATTCGTCGTCCCATCGAGGGGATCAGCGATCAACAATAGCTCTCCACCCCTCATGGTGGCCTCACCCTCCTCGCTCACCAACCTCACAGAGACTCCGGATCGACGTAGATACGCCTCTAAGGCCTCCTCAGCTGCCTCGTCGACTATATGTTTACGCCGCTCAAGGCTTAGGCCTCTACTCTCCCCCTCAGCCTTCAGGATGGCCTCCCGCACCCTCCAGGCGGCCTCGACGAGAAGCCTTAGATGCCTAGATGAAGCCATTCTCCCTCATCGCCTCTATAATCCTATCAACGGCCTCCTCCAGTGAGTCTCTCACACAGTCTATCTCGACGTCTATCTGCCATGGCTCCTCATACTCCACCTGCGCCCCTGGGACGAACTGCGCCTCACCTGTCTCAGCCATCCTATATATGCCCTTAGGGTCTCTCTCCCTGCAGACCTCGAAGGGGCATCTGATGTAGACCTGTAGGAATTTATCTATCAATCCCCTGGCGGCCCGTCTCCAACGTCGCTTATGGGCCGTCGCATCGAAGATGACGTTTACGCCGTTCTCAACCAGTAGGACGCCGATGTAGACGAAGGCGTTGTAGAAGAATTCCCTCTCCTTCAAGGTGTAGGTCGGCCTCGGTGTGAGAACCCTCCTCACGACATCCGATTCAAGTATATAGGCGTCCACACCCATCTCATCGAGCCTACGCTTCAAGGCCCTCGCTATCGTTGACTTGCCGGATGCCGGTAGACCCGTGATCCAAACCGCCCATCCAGGTTCTCTGGCCAACTATGGCTCCTCCAATAGCGGGTTTATCTCCCAGGGATTTAAGACCTCAACCTCCAGGATGTTCCTCGCGAAGTTCAATAGGCCCCGTCGAACCTTTAGGCTGAGGGTTGGATACCAGACCGGTGAGGCTATGACGAGAGCCCTCCAGCAGTAGAAGGGCTGGACAACCTCCAGGAGTTCCTCGTCTCCGGTCTCGTCGAGGTAAACCTTATAGAAGGTCTCCCAAAGCTCCCTGAAGGGGCCGCTTAGGTCGCCATTCCGCTGTAGGGAGTAGAAGAGGTAGTTTATTGTCATCGCCGATACGTCGTCAGCCGGCTCACCCCACTCGCCTCGGCTACGGTCGAGGAGCGTGAAGTCGACTCCCTCCCTGAAGAGGATGTTCCAGGGGTGGAAGTCTCCGTGAACCTGGCTCAGCCTATGGGCCTTACGCTTCAGCCTCCACCTCCAATCTATGCAGCGCTTCTCGATGTCTATGAACTCCTCAGCCTTGATGTATTCAGCCTCCTCTGGATAGCTGTCGGTTAGGCCGAAGATGCATTCGCTATGGCCGACGAGTTCCCTAATCCGTCTTCTATACATCTCTGGTTCATCCCTCTTAATGGAGTGTATCTCGGCTAGATACCTGGCCAGCGCCCTGCATCGCTCCAGGTCTAGGTCTGTGAGCCTCCCGCTGTCCCTTATCCTGTCGAGGTCATGGAAGTATTCTCTGCCTTCAACGAGGTCGGTTAGGAGGAAGAACTCCTCGCATTTGCTTAGGCTTAGGGCTTCGCCTTCTCTGGTGAAGGCTCCGATGTCCAGAGCCTTTACATGTCTTGGCAGCTTATTGAAGGCCTCGGCCTGCCATAGTAGTATGGCGGCCCTATCAGCCATGCGTTCATGGCCGAAGCCTCCAGGCTTTATGGTGTTTATCACCACGCTCCTAGCCTCGCCGTTTAGCTCGAAGTCTATGCGTAGGGGGATTCCATAGCCATATGCCTTTAAGGCGTCCTCCTCCCTCACAGAGACGCCGAGGGGCTGAAGCCTCCTGATGGAGACCCCCCTCCCGAAGACTTGGGAGAGGTAGCGTTCGAGGGCTTCAGGCTTAAGCCTCATCTCATTACCATCGACGACCCTGATTAAAGGGCTTCCCCTATAGGTGAGAGGCTTTAAAAGTCTGGGTTCTCAGCCTCTTTAGACATGGCTGAGAGGAGTAGGCGGGGTAGGCGCCCAGAGTGCTATGGGATGTATGGCCTCGGCGAGGAATGTCAGAGCTGTCCATGGAGGCGTGAATGTATGGAGGCGACGGAGAGGATAATCGCAGCGGCCACGAGGAAGGGAACCCATGTAAGGGTTGTGAGCAAGTATAAGGAGAGGAAGTTCAAGCCGAGGCGTATACCCTAATCCTCCTGGTAGATCCTCGACTCACCTTGAACTCTCTTCACCCTTATTATGTTGACGCCCTCCTCCTCGCCGTAGCCGTGATGCGTCACAAGGAGTATCTGCCCGATCTCCCTTCCACTTCTCGCTATGTATTCCAATAGTTGGGGGATGTTCTCCGAGTCAACCGCATCGGTCGGCTCGTCGAGGATTAGGAGATGGGTGAAGCCCATAACCCTAAGCAGTGCGAGGCGCTCCGAGAGGGCGAAGAGGCTTTCATGGCCTCCGCCTGCTCTCCAGGCCGGTATCATGCGCTCAGACCCTATAGGTCTGACCTCCAATATGTAGGATTCACGATCTATATGGCAGCCTGAGTAGACATGTTGATCCGTCAATCTCTGGAAGTATTCGTATGTATACCACTCCAATCGGCGTAGAATCCTATCTCGGATCTCCTTCTCATATTCGCCGTATCGCTCTATGATGCGCTCCAGCACCGATATCTTCGCTTCGTATTCCCTCACCCTCTCGAGTTTAGACCTCTCCTCCTCCAGAGTTCTCCTCGCCTCCTCCTGTCTACGCTCCACCTCCAGCCTTCTGCGTTCAGTCTCCCCTATTAGGGCCTCCAGCGATCTAACCTCCCCCTCAGCCTTTGAGGCCTCCCCCCTCAGCTCCTTTAGATGCTCCTCTATGCCTCTCCTCGCCTCTTCGAGGGTTTTGAAGGCCTGGTTCAGGGTCTCCTCAGCCCTCATTCTCACGGCCTCCCCCATCCTCTCAAGCTCATCCTCCAGGGCTTTCCCCCTCTCGAAGAGTTCCCGGACGGTCTTCCTCAGCTCCTCTATTCTTCGGAGCTTCTCCACGAATCTTGACAGCGCCCTCTCCACCTCCAGTCTTCGCTCCCTCGCCGAGTTCAGTTGGCTCTGAGTCGCCTTGATCTCGGCCTCCAGGTCTCCGAGGCGGAGCTGTTTAGCCTCAAGCTCCTCCCTCCACTTCTCTATATCCCTCTCCAGGAGCTGGTAGTCGACGACCTGTCCGCACTTCGGGCATCGGGTTAATCCGCTTTTCTTCAGCTCTAGGTGTTCCTCGATCTGATGCTTCAGCGTCGCTATCTCTCCGTCGAGGCGTCTCCGCTCAGCCATCAGCTCCTCCTCAAGGGTTCTCTGAAGACGCTCCTCCAGCTCCGTCATCTCCCTACGACGCTGCTGGAGCTCAGCCAACCGCTTCTCAGGCTGCTCCCCGATCTCCCTGTAGAGGCCTACCAGCTCCTGCTCCCTATCTCTTCGACGCCCCCTCAAGACCTGGAGTTTGGTTTCGGCCTCCCTCAACTTCTCGAACTCGGCCTCAAGGTTCTCAGCCCTCCTCAACCTCTCCATTATGGCTGTCAATCTCCCCTTTGCCTCCATCAGCTTCTCCTCCAGCTCCCTGCGTCGCTCCGAGAGTTCCTGGAGTTCCCCCTCGGCCTCCTCGATGTCTCTCTCAGCCGCCCTGATCCTCTCCTCTATGGCTCCCCGCTCGGTTAGGCCGCCTCGCTCCTCGAGTTTACGCCTCACCTCCCTTAGCTGCTCCCTTATCTCAGCCGGCGTCGTCAGCCCCAGGATGGCGTCCATCCTAACCCTCCTTGGGTTGAGGATCTCTACGAACTCCTTCTGCCTGGCGTAGACGACGTTGAAGAAGGTGCGTTTCCCTATGCCCAGCAGCTCCCTTATGCGCCTCTGAACCTCCCTCTCCTTCGTGTAGGGCCTCTCCTCGCCTTCTATCTCCAGCTTCAGCAGTGTCGTCTGAAACTCCTCTCCGCCTCTACGGCTTGGAACCAGCATCCCCTCACGGGTGACCCTAACCCTCTGACCTGTTAGGGGGCTTCTAAACCTCAGTGAGACGTGGAGCTTGCCCCCCTTCAGTGGTATTAGGTCTCTCTTATTGACGCCTGGAACCTCGCCGAAGAGGGCGAAGAGGATGGCCTCAAGCAGCGTCGTCTTCCCAGAGGCGTTTCGACCAGAGATCTTGTTGACTCCAGGCTTAAAC
>JAPDJB010000083.1 GCA_029259285.1 Candidatus Bathyarchaeota archaeon
CCAGCTCCAAGAACCAGGGTCACAAGGGCCGGCGTCGGATATTCATGCCCCTCAACCTACATCGCCGGATACCGATATGCGCAGATGGGCTATACAACCGTCATGGAGCCTGCTATGCCTCCACTTGGCGCCAGGCATGTCCACGAGGAGCTGAATGACACGCCCATCGTCGACAAATCCGCCTACCCGCTCTTCGGGAACAACTACTTCGTCCTCAAGTATGTGAGGGAGGGAGACCTTGAGATGTTGAAGGCCTTCATAGCATGGCTTATGAAGGCGACGAGGGGATACGCCATAAAGATAGTCAACCCAGGCGGCGTCGAGTCTTGGAAGTGGGGTAAGAATGTCGAGGGATTAGATGACACGGTTGAGGGCTTCGACGTCACGCCGAGGCAGATAATCACAAGCCTCGCCAGGGCCAACGAGGAGCTGGGGCTGCCGCATACGATACATCTACACTGCAACAACCTTGGGGTTCCAGGGAACTATCAGACCACGCTGGAGACCATGAGGGCTGTGGAGGACATAAGGCCCAGGGAGGGGAGGGAGAATACGCTCCATATCGTCCACTGCCAGTTCAACGCCCTCGCCGGCGATAGCTGGGCCACACTGCGATCAGGGGCATCTGAGATCGCTAAGTATGTCAACTCCCATAGGCATGTAACCCTCGACCTGGGTCAGGTCATCTTCACGGATACGACGACGATGACCGGAGACGGCCCCTGGCAGTTCAGGCTATACAACCTAACTGGGAACAAGTGGGTTAACAGCGATGTGGAGATGGAGGCCGGAGCGGGTGTCGTCCCCTATACGTTTAGGAAGAAGAATCCGGTCAACGCCATTCAGTGGGCCATAGGCCTCGAGCTGGCCCTGTTGATCTACGATCCCTGGAGGGTTTACATGACGACGGATCACCCCAACGGGGGGCCGTTCACCTTCTATCCGAAGGTCATCGCATGGCTGATGAGCCGTAAGGCGAGAACCGATACGATGTTGGAGATACATAGGGCTGCGATGAGGAAGACGACTCTGGCTGACATCTATAGGGAGTATGACTTCTATGAGATCGCCATCACAACGAGGGCTGCCCCCGCTAAGGTTCTGGGACTCGGGGAGAAGGGTCATCTCGGGCCTGGGGCCGACGGCGATGTCGCCATCTATGACATCGACCCCACGGAGTGGAGGCCCTCCATGTATAGGGAGGTGGAGAAGGCCTTCTCAAGGGCCAAATATACGATCAAGGGCGGGGAGATCGTCGTCGTCGACGGCGAGGTGGTCTCAACACCCCTGGGCAAAACCTACTGGGTTGATGTCAAAATCCCGGAGGATTTGGAGGGTGAGCTGATGAAAGACCTTGAGGAGGGCTTCAGGAACTATTACACCATCAGCCTAAGCAACTACCCAGTTGAGGACGCCTATCTCCCACTTCAGAGGCGTGTGGAGGTGGTGGGTTGGAGATGATGAGGGTTAACGGCGTGGAGATTGAGGACACATTCGCAGAGGCCTTCAGGATGTGGGGATGCAGAGTCATCATCACAGCTAAGAATCAAAAATGGGCTGACACGGCTGCGATGGAGATGACCGGCTTCGCCACAAGCGTCATAATGTGCGACTGTGAAGCGGGCATAGAGCGCCGTCTCAACGAGGATGAAACCCCAGATGGCCGACCTGGGACGGCTGTCATAGTCTTCGCCCACTCAAAGAAGACGTTGATAGAGCCCCTCGTCAGGCGTATAGGGCAGTGCGTCCTCACCTGCCCAACGACGGCAGTCTATAATGGCATACCGGAGGAAGAAGCCGACGCGATGCTCGACATAGGGAGGAGGCTGAGATTCTTCGGCGACGGCTATCAGGTGAAGATGAGGCTTGGAGACGGATGGCTCCGGCGGAGGCGCTTCTGGCGTATACCCGTCATGGAGGGGGAGTTCCTCATAGAGGAGATGCTTGGAGCAAAGAAGGGAGTCGGAGGTGGAAACTTCATCATCATGGGCGTCGACGAGGACTCAACGCTGGAGGCAGCCGAGAGGGCCGTCGAGGCCATACACAGGGTGCCCGGAGTAATAACGCCGTTCCCAGGGGGCCTATGCCGAAGCGGGAGCAAGGTGGGTTCACGCTATCCCTTCCTGAGAGCCTCGACGAACACGCCCTTCTGCCCAGCGATTAAGCATACTTATCTAGAGTCTCAGGTGCCTGAGGGGGTGAACTCAATCATAGAGGTTGTCCTAAACGGCCTCGATGAGGCCTCTATTCGAAAGGCGATGGCTGAGGGCATAAGGGCAGCGGTGGAGGTTGAGGGTGTGAGGAGGATCACAGCCGTCAACTTCGGCGGAAAACTCGGCAAGTATCAGATATATCTGAGAGACTGCCTCGGAGGTGAAGCGAGTTGATGGAGCTGAGGCTTAAGCCGAAGGTCTCAGGGCTGAGCATACCCCTCGAGGCTGAGGTCATATCACCCGACGTCATAGCTGGAAAGACTCTGAGGGAGGTTGAGGAGCTTAGGGTCTACCATGGGAATAGGGCTGAGACCCTAGGTGAATACTTCGAGGTTGAGGGGGAAGTCGCCCCTAACCCCGAGGAGCAGCTCATCGTCGTTGAGGGGGATGTCCCATGGGTGAAGTATATCGGAGCCGAGATGACGGCTGGAAAGGTCGTCGTCAAGGGAGACGCCGGGATGCACCTCGGCTCCAAGATGTCCGGAGGCGAGATCATCGTCGAAGGCTCCGTCGGGGATTGGGCTGGAGCTGAGATGGCTGGAGGCCTCATAAGGATCCGAGGCGACGCCGGAGACCTCCTGGGCGCAGCCTACAGGGGAAGCCCTGAGGGGATGAGGGGCGGCTGCATCTATGTCGAGGGTTCAGCAGGCTATGAGACCGGAACAGGAATGAGGAGGGGTCTCATCGTCATAGGCGGCGACGCAGCCCCCTTCACCGGCGCCCACATGAATGGGGGTGTCATCTTCATCCTCGGCAGAGCGGCCAAACGCCTTGGAGCGCAGATGAGGGGGAATGGATCGCTGATCATCTGCCTCGGAGAGGTGGAGGAGCTCCTGCCAACCTTCGTCTACGACACAACCTATACGCCGACCTTCATGCGCATCTACCTAAAGACCCTCAGCGAGAAGCTCGGCATAAAGCGGGCTGAGGAGTATATAGGGAGAGCCTTCAGACGATACAGGGGCGATAGGGCTGTGGGTGGAGACGGGGAGATACTCGTAGTTGAGCGGGGATGAAGATCGGGGTATTAGCCCAACGCCCTGATGAGTGGCATGTGGAGAGGCTGCTCGAAGCCCTGAGGCGTAGAGGCGTAGAGGCCTATCACCTCCCCCCAACCAGATTTTTATCCCGCATCGGCCTGAGGCCGAGGGTCTCGATTAGGGGATACTCCATAGATGATTATGATGCCATCATAGTTCGCAGGGTTCCAGGAGGCTCACCTGAGCAGGTCTTCTACAGGATGGATGTCCTCCATAGACTTGAAGACCTTGGCATCTACCTCATGAACTCAGCTGAGAGCATCGAGAGGGCCGTGGATAAGTATTACACATCGACGCTTCTGGAGGATGCCGGCATAAAGACGCCGAGGACTGTGGTCACGGAGAGCTATAGGGAGGCGATGGAGGCCTTCGAGGAGCTTGGAGGAGACGTCGTCGTCAAGCCCCTCTTCGGCTCCTTCGGCGTCGGCATGATACGGGTTTCAGACTCAGACCTGGCTCACAGGGTCTTCAGGGCCATAGAACTCATCAGGGGCGTCTACTATCTCCAGGAATACATACCGCATAGGAATAGGGACATAAGGGCCTTCGTCATCGGAGACAGGGTTGCGGCCTCCATGATTCGCATAGGGGCCGATTGGAGAACCAACATATCGAGGGGTGGAAAAGCCAAGCCTCTAACCCTCAACTCGGAGCTGGAGGAGTTGAGCATCAGAGCCGCGAGGGTCATAGGCCTCGAATACGCCGGAGTCGACATACTCCCCTCAGAGGATGGTGAATACTATATCACGGAGGTGAACAGCGCCGCTGGGTGGAGGGGGCTTCAAAGCGTCACGGACGTCGACATCGCCGAGGCCCTGGTTGACCATCTACTATCGAGGTTGAGGGGTTGATATAAGTGGCAGCCACTTATAAGGGGATGCGTCCATAATCCGGTTGCCTTGAGGCTTAGGGATGGAGATGCAGTCGTAACGGTTCACGGCTTCATCTTCTACATCTTCGGCTACCAACACCCCGAGGGCGGCTATGATGCCTTCCTGAAGTATGTTCCAGAGTCCTACGCAGACCGAGTAGGCCTCGAATGGCTTCCCGTGAGATGGCGGAGGAGAGGCCTGACGCTGCTGAGGCCGAGGATGCTCTACAGCCCTGAGAACTATAGGCGGTTGATAGGCAGCCTTAAACGGAGCTTCCCAGAGTATGTGAGATACTCATCGACACTGAACCGATATCTGCTCTATGTTCCGGAGGAGTTGATAGCTGAGGTCTACACCCCCTCCAGGGAGCTCCATAGGCTTAGGAGGAGAGGCCCAAGAGATGAGTTGGAGGCTAAGGCCCTGA
>JAPDJB010000096.1 GCA_029259285.1 Candidatus Bathyarchaeota archaeon
CGAACAGGGGGCTGGCCCCATCGTCGCCAAGCTTCTAAGGGAGAGGGGAATCGACGTCGTGGCCACGGATAGACTCGGCCCAGGCGCCTCAACCCTATTGGAGATTAGCGGCATCAAATCGGTGAGGATTCCATCTGGGATAAGGGTCTCAGAGGCCGTGAGGAGGGCGTTGGAGGAGATCAGGGATCAAGGCCTCCCCTAGCCGCATCTCCAATTTTCCAGTTTTTATAGAAACTTCTGGACGACATCCCAGATCCTCCTAAGCTCCTCAGACACCCTGCCCTTGGACTCATATTCGATGATGGTCATGCCCCTCAGCATCGCCTCGACCACCGCCTCGTCGAAGGGGATGAGGGCAGCTACCTCGACGCCCTCCTCGTCGCAGAATTCCCTAATCCTCCCCGCCATCTCGATGTTCAAGTCATATTTGTTGATGACGATCAACGGCTGGACATTGAAATGTCTGAGGAGGTGGAGCGCCCTCTCCATATCATGTAGACCGGACATCGAGGGTTCGGTGACTATGACACCGAGATCTACGCCGGCGACCGATGCGATGACTGGACATCCAATCCCAGGGGCTCCATCGATGAGGATGAGGTCTAAACCCCTCTCCAAGGCCACAGCCCTTGCCCTCTCCCTGACGAGGGATACGAGCCTACCGGAGCTGGACTCGCCAGGCAGTAGATCGGCGTGGCATAGAGGCCCATATCGGGTCTCCGAGACGTAGAGGTAGCCTGAAATCCTAGGCTTAAGTCTCGCGGCGCCGGTGGGGCAGATATAGGCGCAGACGCCGCATCCCTCGCACTTCACGGGGTCTACCTGGAAATCTCTGATGGCGTCGAAGCGGCACTCCTCGATGCATAGGCCGCATCGGAGGCAGCTCTCAGGGTCGATCTCAGCCTTCCTCGTCTCGAATTCTCTTCGCTCCCTGATCTCTGGGTTGAGGAGCAGCGGCATGTTCGATGCCTCAACGTCGCAGTCTGCGATGACGGCCCTCCCAGCGAGGGCTGCGAGGGAGGAGGCGACCGTCGTCTTGCCGGTTCCACCCTTACCGCTGAGGATGACCACCTGCCTCATCCCATCAGCCTCTCAACGTCGTCCATAAGTTTCAGAAACCTTCCCCGCCATTCAGGCATCCCCTGAATGAGGGGTATGCCCCTCGAATAGAGCTCGGCGATACGCCTATCGAAGGGTATCTCCAGCAGGATGGGAATCCCCTCCACCTCACAGTATTTATAGACGCCTCTATCGCCTAGCCCAGCCTTATTTACGACGACGCCCATGGGGATGCCAAGCCTCCGGAGGACTCCGACCATCTGCCTCAGGTCGTGGAGGCCGAAGGGTGTAGGCTCAGTGACGAGGATGCAGAAGTCGCTGCCATAGACGGCGGCCACGACGGGGCATGAGGTTCCAGGCGCCACATCGATGATGACCGTTCCCCCCTCATCCATCCGGTCTTTAACTGCCTCTATCACAGGCTCGGGCGATGGCTCGCCGACGCCGAGCTCGCCCCAGATCAGCTCTATGCCACCGGCCCACCCCCACTTCACGAAGCCGACGACCTTCTCCTCCTCAACTATGGCTCTTCGAGGGCAGATCTTGGCGCATAGACCACAGCCGTGGCAGAGCTCCTCGAAGAGGATTATCTGATCCCTGGCGACGAATATGGCGTTGAAGTTGCAGGCTTCGGCGCATCTACCACAGTAGTCGCATCTATCCTCGATGATGCGTGAGGCCTTCACATAGACGGGGTTGGATTCAACTCCCCTTGGATGGAGTAGTAGATGGACGTTGGGTGCCTCAACGTCGCAGTCGAGGAGCTGCACCTCCCCTATGGATAGGGCGAGGTTGACGGCTATCGTCGTCTTTCCTGTTCCACCCTTACCGCTGGCTACGGCTATCTTCACCTTCGCTTCGCCTCTAGACACCCCTTCGTCAGCTCCCTCAGAGAGCCCTCTATGAGACGCCTCAGATTCTCCTCGACGTTGAGGCCCTCAGCCTTCAATACGGCTACACCAGCCTCCTGGAATCTCGATAGGGCCCTCGGCCCCATCTCAACTGCGATTACCACATCTGGTTTAAGGCTGAGGATGCGGTCTGGAGGCCTCCCATATCCACCGAAGTGCTCGCTTATATTCGGCGTCGGCTCCCTCTTCAGTATTCTCCCCTCCTCGATCGTGAAGACTGCGAAGTATGGTGCCCTACCGAAGTGCTCTGAGATCATACTTCCCTCCTCATCTACGACGGGTACCACAACCCTCATCATCCACCCTCCACAGCCTTCTCGATCTTCTCCACCAACTCCATAAAGGCTTTGGCCGCCGGCGTATCGCTGTGCTCTATCACGAAGGGGACTCCCCTATCGGAGTCGATGGAGATTCGGGGGTCGAGGGGTATGGAGCCGAGGAAGGGGACATCCATCTCCCTCGCTATTCGCTCCCCACCTCCGCTGCCGAAGACCTCTATTCGGCCGCCGCAGTGGGGGCAGATGAGGTAGCTCATATTCTCCACAACCCCGAGGATCGGGGCTCCGACCTTCCTGGCGAAGTTGACGGCCTTCCTCACGACGCCCTCGGAGACCTCGCTGGGCAGGGTCACGAGGATGAGGCCGTCCATATCTGGGAGGAGCTGGACGACGCTGAGGGGTTCATCACCGGTTCCAGGTGGGAGGTCGATGAGGAGGTAGTCGAGGTCTCCCCAGACGATCTCGGATAGGAACTGCCTTATGGCAGCCATCTTCAATGGCCCCCTCCAGATGACGGGGGAATCCCCCGTGGGCAGCAGGAACTCCATGGAGACCACCTTGATGTTGAGGGGGCCGAAGGCGGGGAATATCCCTGGAGGCCCAGCCTCTAGGCGTCTCCCCTCCATCCCCAGCATCCTCGGGACGCAGGGGCCATGTATATCGGCGTCTAGGATACCCACTCGGCCGACGCGCCCCCTCATCGCCAGGGCTGCGGCGAGGTTGACGGTGACGAGGGTCTTGCCCACACCCCCCTTACCGCTCACCACGGCGATCTTATGTCGCACCCTGCTCATCCTCTCAGCTATCGCCCTCCTCCAATCTCCTGGAATTGATGGTCGACTATCCAACTCCACCACCCCTTTTTTAGGCTGGCTTAAACTCAGCTATTAACCCTCGATGACTATAAAAACCTTTCAAGGGCCTGGGGCTTGATGGGGCCGTTTTTAGATGATCGATTTAAAATCAGACGAATTCCATGATTAAATCTAGATTTAATCTTCGAAAGATTCATATTTCAGGATTGGAGATTTAATTCTCCCGTTAAATGTGTCATATCCATGTCTATAAGACCTGTATCCGAATTAGGGGTGATTAGCTGAGATGATTAGGAGAGAGGTGAAGATATGGTGTAAAATAAATGGATTGGCTATTCTAGCTGGCATCGCAGGGGGATTGGGCGCCATAATCTTCAGGAAGTTGATAGGGGTCTTCAGATACCTCTTCCTCCAACTCCTCCTGAGCAGGATGACCATAAGCCTCTGGGGATATAACCTCGGCGTTATGCTTCTCCCAGCGCTTGGAGGCCTCATCGTCGGCCCCATAATCGAGAGGGTGTCACCCGAGACTCGTGGACACGGCGTCCCAGAGGTGATGGATGCGGTTCATACTAGGGGCGGAGAGATCAGGGGGAGGGTGGCGATGGTTAAGACCCTCGTCTCCTCCATCACCATAGGCTCAGGGGGAAGCGTGGGCAGGGAGGGGCCTATCGCCCAGATAGGGGCGGCCATAGGTTCATTGCTAGGCCGCATAGCTGGATTCGATGAGGCTTATACGAGGCTTCTCGTCGTCTGCGGCCTCTCGGCGGGCATCTCAGGAACCTTCATGGCCCCCCTCGGCGGAGCCATCTTCGGATTAGAGGTCATCTACAGGGGGGTAGCCCCCTATGATGTGATACCCATCCTCCTCTCCTCCGTCGTGGGGATGGTGGTGACGGGTGAGGTCTTCGGATTGAAACCGGCTTTCAAGACTCCAGAATACATACTTAAAAGCCCCCTAGACGTCCTCTACTTCCTCCCCCTCGGCATCGTCTTCGGACTCCTAGCGATTATATGGACGAGAGTACTATATCTCATGGAGGATCTCTTCGACAGGCTTCCAATTAGAAGATCCCTTACACCAGCTCTAGGGGGGCTATTAACGGGTCTGATGGGAGTCTTCCTAGCGAAGTATGGCATCCTAGGTGTAGGCTATGAAGGCATAGACCTAGCCCTCTCGGGGACTCTACCGGCGTGGCTCCTTCTACTCTTAGGGGTTATGAAGATGCTGGCAACCTCACTAACCGTCGGCTCTGGGGGAAGCGGAGGAATCTTCGCCCCCTCCCTCTACATGGGGGCGATGTTCGGAGGCTTCTTCGCCTCCATCCTATCAGGGCTGCCCCTAGTCTCAAGGCAGCCCTCAATCTACTATCTCGTGGGGATGGCCGCCCTCTTCGCCGGAGCAGCTAAGGCCCCGCTCACATGTATAATAATGCTCCCAGAGATGACGGACAACTACCATCTACTCCC
>JAPDJB010000036.1 GCA_029259285.1 Candidatus Bathyarchaeota archaeon
GGTCTCTGGTTTTGAGGCCGAGCTTAGGCTTGATGATGGTTCCCAATAGTGGTCGAGCCCTTATGCCCAGCAGCTCTCTCACACCCTCTATGCCATATCTCGGCCCTGGATAGCTCCTCAGCAGCTCCTCTGGGAGTTTGATGTCCAACAGCTTCAGCTTTGAGATGGCTGACATGCCGAAGATGTTCCCCGCGACGCTGCTCAATAGGTTTGGGAGGTTTCCAGGCTCGAAGAGCTCTATTGGGTAGGCCACCGAGACCCTATGTCCCCTGATCTCGTAGACTCTCGCCCTCAGCTCCGTCATATAGGGCTTCACCGTCCTCAGCTCCGTCCAGGTTCCTATGCTGCTCTCAGCCGCCACCGCTCCCGCCGCCTCCTTCAGCGGTAGGTCTCCAGGTTCGAGGTGGAAGTGGCAGATGATGTCTGTCTCTCTGGGCCTGTAGTTGAGGTCGAGGAAGTCGAGGTATCGCATAGATGCCTTATAGTTCTGGAGGGCATTAACCTTTTACCCCATCCAGAGGTATTCTCCACGTCTCTTGAGGTGTGGTGTTTGAGGTTTAGGGTTAGGCTCCTTGAGATTGAGGCTGGTGGAAATCTCATCGTCGTCATCGGCAGCGAGGATGCTGAGAGGTTGGGCGTCGTCTCCTCCGATAGGCTGCGAATAGAGGCTGAGGGTCGGGAGGCCGTAGCTATACTGAACATCGCTGAGGAGTTTCCAAGCGGTGTCATAGGCGTATACCGTGAGGTGGCTGAGAGGCTCAGCCTAAGCGAAGGCGACGTCGTCGAGGTGGAGCCTGCTGAGAGGCCTGAATCCCTCAGCTATGTGAGGAAGAAGATCATGGGGGAGAAGCTCTCCCCAGGGGAGATAGAGCAGATCGTCATGGATGTCGTCGAGAGACATCTCAGCGACGTCGAGGTAGCAGCCTTCGTCACGGCCTTAGAGATATATGGCCTCAGCATGGAGGAGGCTGAAGCCCTAAGCCTGGCGATGGTTAAAACCGGTAGAACCCTGAACTTCGATGAGGGGCCGATACTGGATAAGCATAGCATCGGCGGCGTCCCTGGAGACAAGACGACGCTCATCGTTGTTCCAATCATCGCCGCCGCGGGTTATCGCATCCCCAAGACCTCCTCCAGGGCCATAACCTCTCCGGCGGGGACGGCTGACAGGATGGAGGTATTGGCCCCCGTCGCCTTGAAGGCCGATGAGATCGTAGAGGTGGTCAACAAGGTCGGCGGATGCATCGTCTGGGGAGGCGCCTTAGACCTCGCCCCGGCTGATGATCTCTTCATAAGGGTTGAGTATCCCCTCGCCATCGACCCGCTGCTGCTGCCTTCGATCATGAGTAAGAAGCGGGCTGTAGGCTCGACGCATGTTGTCGTTGACATACCTACGGGGAGGGGTGCGAAGGTCAAGACCATAGGGCAGGCCCACGCCCTCGCTATGGATTTCATAGAGCTGGGGGGCCGCCTCGGAATAGAGGTTGAATGCGCCATCACCGAGGGCGAACAGCCCATAGGCTACGCCATAGGCCCCATATTGGAGGCGAGGGAGGCCCTCCAAGCTCTCAGGGGTCGAGGCCCAGAAGACCTGGTGGATAAGGCGACAACCCTCGCAGGAATACTCCTCGAGATGGTGGGTGAGGCCGACGGCAAGCGGAAGGCCTTGGAGCTCCTCCGCTCTGGAAGGGCCTTGGAGAAGATGAGGGAGATCATCGAGGCCCAGGGTGGAGACCCAGAGGTGGAGCCTGAAGACCTAGAGCCTGGTCGAAGATGGGGTGACCTAGTGGCGGAGGAGGAGGGGGGAATCCTCTGGATCAACAACCATAACATAGCCCAGATAGCCCGAACAGCCGGGACGCCAAGCGATAAGGGGGCTGGCATAATGCTAAGGGTGAAGCTGGGAGACCACGTTAAACGGGGGGAACCCCTAATGAGGATCTACGCCGAGAGCTCGAAGCGGCTGGAGAAGGCCCTGGAGCTGGCTGAGGAGCTACAACCCATAGGCGTCGGCGGAAGAAGAGGCGAAAGGATGCTTATAGCCAAGGTGAAGGGCCTAAAGCCCCATAGAAGGCGCTTCATCCTCGAACGGTGATCAGCCGCATGGAATCTCCCTAACCAAGATTCTCCTCTTCCTCGTTGCTTCCCGCTTCTCCTCCCTTGACTCCTCAAATCCCACGACGGCTGCGGTCTCGCCCCCATCTCCTGGGCAGTCATGCCTCCAGGGGAATCTATGCTCAGAGCAGTAGTAGCCACCGCATCTATGACACCTATAGGGCATGTAGACCTCCCTGAGGCAGTAGTGGCAGAAGGAGGGTGTTGGGCCTATGATCTCCACATAGCTGGGGTCGAAGGGGCGATGCTCCACCTCTGCGTATAGCCTTGCGGCCAGCCTCCTAACAACCCGTTCACATATCTCCCTTGGAATCGAGGCATCCGGCAGCAGTAGATGGAGGCGGTCACCGATTCTCTTGACGAAGACATCTACAAGCCATCCATCTTCATGGATTCTTCCATGCCATCCCTCATCGCCGAGCCTCTTGAATCCAAGGTCTCTGAAGAAGCCGTCCAGCATCGCCAGGGAGGCCACGGCCAATAGGATGGTGAAGGTGAGGCCCGACATATCATCAAAGCGGATGGAGGGCTAATCGATAAAGGTTACCTCAAACCCTAAGGGGGTTTAACACACCCTCTATGCGCTCCATGCCCCCCATATACTTCCGGAGGGGCTTCGGCACCAGAACTGAGCCGTCCTCCTGCTGATACTGCTCGACGATGGCGAGCATCGTTCGGCTGGTGGCCAGGGCTGTGTTGTTCAAAGTGTGCACATAGCCCGCTGGCGGTTGACCTGGCTTGAGTCTATACCTGATGTTCAGCCTCCTCGCTTGGTAGTCTGTGCAGTTGCTGTTGCTCCCACTCTCCCTGTAAACGCCGTCGGCCATCCAGACCTCGATGTCATACTTCTTCGCTGCCATGGTTCCAATATCTCCTGTGCAGACGTTCACCACCCTGTAGTGGAGGCCCAGCTTCTGGTAGAGTTCCTCGCTGTTTCTCTGGAGTTCCTCGTGGAGCTCCCAGCTCTGCTCTGGGAGGCAGAAGATGAACTGCTCCACCTTGTTGAATTGATGCACCCTGAAGAGTCCCTTCGTATATTTGCCATGTGTCCCGATCTCACGGCGGAAGCAGGGGCTGACGCCGACGATCTTTATGGGGAGATCCTCAGCGTTGAGCACCTCATTCATGAACATCGCAGCTATGGGATGCTCAGCCGTGGCTATGAGGTATAGGTCTTCACCCTCCACCTTATACATCACCTTCTCAAAGTCCTCGAGGGATGTCGCCCCCTCGTAGGGTTCACGCCTCAGCATGAATGGGGGTTCAATAAGGGTATAGCCCTTCTTCAACAGCTCCTCTATTGCGAACATCATGATGGCGTAGTCCAATAGCACCAACTCGTTTCGTAGGTAGCAGAAGCCTGCTCCAGCGACCTTCGCTCCACGCTCGAAGTCTATGAGGCCGAGTTCTCTCAGCACCTCTAAGTGGCTTCGGGGTTTGAAGCTGAACTTCGGAGGCTCACCCCAGCGTCTTATCTCGACGTTGTCATGCTCATCCTCCCCGTCGGGGACGGATTCGTGGAGGAGGTTTGGAAGCCTCATCAGTATGCTGCGCTCCATCTCCCACAGCCTTCGACGCTCCTCCTCAGCCTCCTTGATCAGCTCCGGCAGTCTCTTCGCCTCCTCCCTCAGCTTCGATACGTCTCGACCCTCCCTCAGCAGCCTCGCGATCTCGGCGCTGATCTCGTTTCTCCGTCTCCTCAGCTCGTTAACCCTCGTCGTCAGCTTTCTCCACTGTTCATCGATCTCCAGCAGTCTGTCGAAGAGTTTGAGTATCTCAGGGTCTCTACGCCTCTCGAGGTTGCGTCTGACGAGGGTGGGGTTCTCCCTGACGAGCCTTATGTCCAGCAAGTCCCCTAACCCCCCAATAATGCGAGGCCCCTAGAATATAGGGGTTGCGAGTGAGCGGCTATATCACGAAGCGTATACCCTGCCTCGCCCTACGCTTCGCTAGGCCCTTACGCATGCCCTCCTCCGTCACCTTTATGTCATACTCTATGAACTCCTCCACCATCCTCGTGATGGTCTTAGCCATCTCCTCCAGCTCCTCCCTGCTGAAGGTGGACATGATCTCGGGGCTGTTTATCCACTGCATCCACCCCGCAAGGCTCTGACCCAAGGCTCCGAAGGCGAAGCGCATCACCCTCACCAAATCTAGGCGATCCATGTTGGGAGTCGCCATCAACTTCCTCAGCTGCTTAAGGGTGTTCTGACTCCGCTCAATCCAGCTCTGATTCATAACCACCAAGTATAATGGGGTCTCACCGACTCTTAAAGTTGTGGAGGGTTGGGATAATGTTATATTCTATAGTTATAGTTTATGGCTGAGATGCCGACGACGATCCAGGTCTCGGAGAGAACCCATCAGATGCTACGTAGATTGAAGGCTGAGAT
>JAPDJB010000139.1 GCA_029259285.1 Candidatus Bathyarchaeota archaeon
CGAGATGAAGCCGATTAAGCCCTTAAACGCCTCGTCTATGTAGGTGTAGGCTCCTCCGGCCGTCGGGAGCGCGGAGGCAAGTTCCGCAAAGGACATCGCCGAGAAGAAGGCCACAAGGCCGTTGAGGGCAAAAGCCATGAGAACCCCACCGGGACCGGCGAAGCCTATCGATCCACATACAGCCTGATGGCTTCCCTGATCTCTTCGTCGGAGACGAGGATGAAGTCGTCGAGCTTCTCACGCATTATCTCCAGCGGCAGCTCGAAGGCCCTTCGGGTGGCTAGGCCATCTGCGAAGGTTTTGACCTCCTCAGTCTCGACGATGCTCCCCCTCTTCCAGCTTAAGTAGACGCTGGGAGCCCCCTCCGACTGGACGCCGATGACCTCAACCTCAGGGTTTACAGTCTTCACGGCTATGCTTATGCCTGAGGCCCCCGAACCCCCGCCGACGGGGACGATGATGACGTCGACGTCTGGGAGCTCCTCTATGATTTCGAGGCCTATGGTTCCGACGCCTGCGATGAGTAGAGGCTCATTACCGCTGTGGATATATCGGTAGCCCTCCTCCTCGGCTAGGCGCTCCGCGTTCCGCTTTGCATCCTCGAAGTCTCGGCCCCACTCTATGATCTCGGCTCCGAGGCTTCTGATGGCCTCCACCTTATCTGGGTTCGCCCCCTCTGGGACGCAGATGATGGCCCTCGCCCTGAAGAGCCTTGAGGCGTAGGCGATGGACTGTCCATGGTTGCCGGTTGAGGCCGTTATGACGCCGCGCTCACGCTCCTCTGGGCTGAGCTGTGAGATGAGGTTGATGCCACCCCTAACCTTGAAGGCCCCCGTGGGATTTGTCTCCTCATGCTTCACATAGACCTCACAGCCCAGCAGCTTCGAGAGGCCGTGATAATACCTTAGGGGAGTCCTCTGGAGATAGGGGGCTATACGCCTCCTCGCCTCCAGGATGTCCAGGAACGTCGGCCACTCCCACATACCGGATAAGGATTCACCCCCAAACTTAAAGCTCTCACCCTCGCTGGAAAGACCTGAATCTCGGAGGCTTCATATCTCCCAATCCCCATTCTCCACGGGATGGAGGGCGTAGATGAGAGGGTTCTGAGATACGTTGAGGAGCATCTAAAGGGTGAGAAGGTCTCAGGCCTAGATCACTCCCTTAGGGTTTTGAGGTGGTGTGAACGCCTCGCAGAGGGGAGGGACGTAGACCTTGAGGCCTTAAGGCTGGCGGCTCTGCTCCATGACGTCTCCATCCCCAAGTCTGGGAGGCTGAGGCATTACGATGTGAGCGCCGATATGGCTGTGGAACTCCTCAGGGAGCTGGGCTATGATGAGGTGAAGATAAGGGCCGTTGAACACTGTATAAGGGCGCACAGCAGATATGGGGGGCCTGACCCCCAGACGGCTGAGGCTGAGATACTCTATGATGCAGACTTCCTCGACTATCTCGGAGCCATCGGCCTGCTGAGGGGCATATTGAGGGCGCTCGTCGAGGGGGAGTACTCCGGAGATGTCTCAGAGGCCCCTATGGTCTTGGAGGCGATCATAGCGAAGTATAGGAGACCGCTATACACGGAGGAGGCGAGGAGAATCGCTGAGGGGCGTCTACGGTTCCTGGAGTCCTTCCTCAAGCGTCTGAGGGAGGAGCTGGAGTTTAAGGCTTAGAAATCGTTATAATCTCCCCATCCCCCTTCAACCTGATGTCGATGGAGTCCCTGAAATCGGCCTATGAGGCGCTTCTGGAGAGGTATAAGAACCTCGTGGTTCTCCAAACCGCCACCTGGCTTCTACGCTGGGATATGAGGACGATGATGCCCCCAGCGGGGGTTTCGCTGAGGGGTGAGCAGCTCGCCCTCCTGGAGCGTCTAAGCCATAGGATGGCGACGGATCCCGAGGTTGGGAGGCTATTGAAGGAGATCATGGGCCACCCAGGCTTTGAATCCCTGGGGGAGGTCGAGAGGCGGAATGTGGAGCTTATCAAGAAGACCTATGATGAGGCGACGGCCCTCCCAGAGGAGCTGGTGGCTGAGACGGCTAAGCAGAGGGCCATCACCGTAAGCGTATGGGAAAAAGCAAAGGCTAAGAGGGATTATGAACCCTTCAAGCCGGAGCTTGGCAAGCTGCTGGAGCTTAGGAAGAAGGCAGCGGAGCTATTGATGGAGGTGAAGGGGACGAAGACGCCCTATGACGCCCTCATCGACATCTATGAGCCTAAGATGACGGCCGATGAGATCGACAGGGTCTTCAGGGAGCTTAAAAGCGGCCTGGTCAAGCTCATCGATAAGTGCCTCTCATCAGAGCAGCCTCGAATAGACTTCCTCCATAGGCCGGTCCCAATAGATGTTCAGAGGAGGATCTCAAGGGCCATAGCGGAATTCGTTGGATACGACACCTGGTCTGAGAAAGCCTGGGGGCGCATCGATGAGTCTGAACACCCCTTCACAAGCGGCTACTACGGAGACATAAGGATCACGACCCACTACTATGAGGATGCCTTCTATAAGAGCGTCTTCTCCGTCCTCCATGAATGCGGCCACGCCCTCTACGACGGCAACCTCCCAGAGGAGTGGAGGTATCAACCCGTCGGTGAGGCCTGCTCCATGGGCTTCCACGAGTCCCAGTCGAGGTTCGTTGAGAACATCGTCGGAAGAAGCCATGAGTTCTGGAGCTACTTCTACCCAAAGCTGAGGAAGCTGATCGGAGTCCTCGACGACGTGGAGCTCCAAGACTTCGTCAGGGCCGTCAACATCGTGAAACCTGGGAAGATACGGGTTGACGCCGATGAGGTCACCTATGGCCTCCACATCATCATCCGCTTCGAGTTGGAAAAGGCCCTCTTCGAGGAGGAGGTCAACGTCGAAGAGCTTCCCGAAGTCTGGAATGAGCGTTATGAGAGGTATCTCGGCGTCGAGATCGAGCATCCCTCAGAGGGGGTTATGCAGGACATCCACTGGGCCAGCGGAAGCTATGGATACTTCCCCAGCTATGCTCTGGGGAACATCATCGGAGGCCAGTTGCTCAGCGTGATGGAGAGGGAGCTCCCAGATTGGAGGGAGAAGGTGGAGGCTGGAAGCTTCAAGGAGGTCCGTGAATGGCTGAGGAGTCATGTGCATAGATATGGGAACCTCTATGATCCGCCGAGGCTGATAGAGGTGGCGACTGGAAGCCCCCTCAAGGTTGAACCCTTCCTAAGGTATCTGGAGGAGAAGTATTCAAAGCTCTACGGCTTCTAATTTTTCTGATGCCCATCCCCGAGGAGCTGAGGAGGGTATACCGGAAGCAGGGATACCAACTCGTAGGGGGACACAGCGCCGTTAAGGCCTGCCACTGGACGAGGAAGAGTCTGAGAACTGGGGGCGCCGAATACTGCTATAAGCAGCGCTTCTACGGGATACCATGCCATCGATGCCTACAGATGACTCCAAGCCTCGGACGATGCCTCCAGAGCTGCATCTACTGCTGGAGGGCGCAGCCAAGCGACCTCGGCATAGCATGGGATCAAACCCACTTCCCACCTGAGGAGGCTGAGGATCCAGAGTTCATCGTCGAGGCCTCCATAGAGGCCCATCGCAGGGCCATAAGCGGCTTCGGGGGAAACCCCAGGGTTCCGAGGGAGATGTATCTCGAAGCCCGAGACCCCATCCACGCAGCCATCAGCCTCGAGGGGGAGCCGACGCTATATCCAAGGCTTGGAGAACTCGTCGAGGCATACTTCAACCATGGCTTCAAAACCGTCTTCATAGTCACCAACGGCCTCAGACCAGATGTATTGGCAAACCTCGATAGGGAGCCATCACAGCTCTACGTCAGCGTCTCAGCCCCCGATGAGGAGACCTATAAGCGAACCTGCAGACCCCTCATCAAAGATGGATGGAAACGCCTTATGGAGACCCTTGAACTCCTAAACAGCTTCAGCTGTCCAACGGTTCTTAGGCATACACTGTTGCCTGGATATAATATGCATAGCCCTGAGGCCTATGCGAGGCTGGCTGAGCTATCTAATGCAACCTACATTGAGCCTAAGGCTGCTATGAGCGTCGGATACGCCCGATACCGCTTCGGATACGAGGAGATGGCGCGGCACGGCGACGTAAGGCGTTTCGCTGAGGCCCTGGCTGAGGCCTCGGGCTACCGCATCCTCGATGAGCATCCACCGAGTTCAGTTGTTCTCCTAAGCCGTTTGGAGAAGCCTATTAGGCTATGCTAGATGGGTCAGCCTAAACCAGGTTAGGACTATGCCGAGGATTATGAAGGTGGCGCCGACTATGCGGGATAGGGTTTTCTCGCTTAGGATGTTGGCCAGCCTCGCCCCTGAGACGCCTCCCAGGATGGTTGTCGACGCCACTATTAGGGCTGCAGTGGGGTTTATGTTCCCCCTCATCCAGTAGCCTACGGCCCCCGAGGCTGCTGTTATCGCCATGATTATCGTCGACGTCCCCACGGCCTTGTGGATGGCGTAGTCGAAGACGAAGATTAGAACCATCATGATTAGGATTCCG
>JAPDJB010000173.1 GCA_029259285.1 Candidatus Bathyarchaeota archaeon
TGCTGAGGAGCTCCGAAGGCTTCTCCACCCTCATCGGGAAGAATCCATAGCAGATGCATCCAACTATACGTAGGTATCGGGAGTCCGTCCCACCCGTCACCATTAGGGGGACGACTCGGCTGCCTGGGTCGAGCTCCCTCATCGTCTCCTCTATGGCCCTATAGAGGGGTGTATCCATGGGGGACTCTGTGGGTTCTGATGCCTGTAGATACTCGAACTCCAGCTTATCGAGGTCTATTCCGGCTTTGGAGAGGACGCCTTTGATCTCGGTCAGCAGCGTCTCCCTCGTCTCCCCTGGTAGGATTCGGCAGTCGAAGACTGCTTCGCACTCTGAGGGGATGATGTTCTCCTTCACCCCACCCTTAATGATGGTTGGGGCGATGGTGTTCCGTAGCATCGCCCTTAGATTCTCAGCCATAGCCCTATCCCTCTCAGCCATCCGATCCAGAATCCTATCCGCCAGCAGTGGATTCATCAGCAATCTCGAAAGCAGCCTCTGGAGGCCTCCCCGCTCGGCGGCTAAGCCTTCTATGAACAGCTTCACCGTCGGCGTCGCCCTAATCCTCGATCGATGTCGCCCAAGGGCCTCTATCACCCTCGCCATCCTCTGAACCGCGTTGTCCGCAAACCCTGGTATGGAGCCGTGTCCAGCTCTGCCCTTGGCCTTGATCCGTAGCCATATAACCCCCTTCTCAGCTGTCTGAACCGTGTAGATGTTTCTCCCCTCTAGGGGTATGGAGAAGCCTCCACCCTCGTTGATGACATAGTCGGCCTTAATCTTGTCGAGGTGATGCTCCACAAGCCATCCTACGCCTCTGCCTCCGCCCATCTCCTCGTCGGCTGTCGCCGCATAGATGAGGTCTCCCCTCAGCTTCAGGCCCTCGCGTTTGATGAGCTTCATAACTATCGCCTCGGCGGCGGCCAGCCCCTTACAGTCGAGGGCGCCCCTCCCCCAGATGTATCCATCCCTGATGAGACCTGAGAAGGGTGGGACACTCCACTCCTCAGCCTTAGCCGGAACGACATCCAGATGGGAGAGGAGGAGTAAACTCGGCCTCTCACCGTTCCCCTCAATCCTAGTGATGAGATTCCCCCTCCCAGGCTCGGATTCCAAGACCTCGCAGTCTAATCCATCCCTCTCCAGCTCCCCTGCGAGGAACCTGGCGGCCTCCACCTCATTTCCAGGTGGATTCGAGGTGTCTATCCTGATGAGATGGCTGAGGAGCTCCGCCGCCTCTCTCCTCACCTCCTCTGATAGCTCCATAGGCAACTGTAGATGGGATCGATTTGGAGGCTTAAATCTCCACCCTATATCTGACAGCCACCGTCAGATCAGTCTTAAGGAGCCTATAGGCCGAGTTCCTCGCTGACGCTTCTCATCGCCTTTAAGCCGAGGTCGAAGAACTCCTCTAGGGTGAGGCCTAGCTCCTCGCATCTCCTGATGCGGCTTCGGTCTACGCCTCTTGCGAAGGATTTATCCTTAAACTTCTTCTTCAGGCTTCGAACCTTGACGGTGGCCACCCGCTTATCCGGCATCATCAGCGCTGTGGCGACTATGAGGCCTGAGAGGGCGTCGGCGGCTATGAGGGCGATGTCGAGGATGCTCTTCGCCTCGACGCCTGTCAGCTCGTTGTGCGCCCTTATGGCGTGGAGCGCCTCCTCCGGCAGCACATCTGACACCATCTCGGCTGAGAGCAGTCCATGTCGATCCATGTCTCCGCCAACCTCCTCATAATCTATGTCGTGGAGTAGGCCAACTAGCTCCCAGAGGTCTGGGTCTCCACCTAGATGTTGGGCTAGTCCCCTCATTATGGCTGAGACGGCGATCATATGCTTCACAAGCCTCTCATTCTTCACATGCCTTCGAACCCTCTCTAAGGCTTCGGCTCTCGTCATCATGCTCCTCGCCTCGGCAGACTTAAAATAGGAGTGTGTGGAGTCTTAGAAGACTCTTTCGGGGTCTGAGCCTTGGGGAGGGATGGGAAGCTCTCGATCCTCAGCTACTCCCTCTTCGCCGTCACCCTAGCCCACATGCTGACCCATGTCCTCCAGAGGGTTCACATCGCTCTCTTCCCCATCATAAGGGAGGAGTATAGGCTCTCCTTGAGGGAGCTGGGCCTCATAGCCTCAATTCCACCGTTGATCCAGGCCTTCTTAACGCTGCCTATGGGCTTCCTCGCCGATCGATTCGGATCTAAGAGGATGATACTCCTGAACCTCTCCATCGCGGCCCTCGGCAGCCTATTGGCCTGGAGGTCGATGAATCCCTGGATGCTGGTGGCCGCCGTCTCCCTCCTCTATATGAACAGCGCAATATATCATCCCGCAGCCTATAGCCTGGTCTCAAAGCTCTTCTCCCCGAGGGATCGCCCCAAGGCCCTTGGGATTCAGGGGGCCGGTGGGACACTTGGCCTCTCCCTCGGCCCCATATCCGCCGGCCTCTTGATGGCGCTCCTCCCCATCACCTGGAGGGGTGTCTACCTCTTCTGGTTGATACCCATACTTGTAGGCGTCATCTCAATCCTCCCCATCAGATATGAGCCTAAGCTCGATGTTGGGGAGGAGCTGGAGGAGGTGGAGGAGGCTTCGAGCATGTTGAGTCTCCGCTTCATCCTCTTCCTCCTCTTCGTCTCCCTCAGAACCATGGGGGGTCAGATGATCGCATCTTTCATCACCCTATATCTCGTCGATGTTAGAAGGCTAAGTCAGGCGGTGTCAAGCATCGTGTATGGAGCTTCCTCCCTAGTAGGCATCTTCGCTGCCCCCCTGGGAGGATTCCTCGCATCGAGATTTGGGGAGAAGCGTTGGCTCCTCCTCACCCTCTCTGGGGCCTATATATCCATAGCCCTCGCGGCGGCTGCGCCTACACCCTTCATCTTCACCCCCCTCTACATCCTCTATGGCTTCCTCACCACCCTGGCTATGCCAGCCAACTCCTCCATCATCGCTAGGCTCTCACCCAGCAGTCGTAGAGGCCTAGCTTACAGCCTCCTCTTCCTCCCCATAAGCGTCATGGGGGCATTATCGCCGACGATCGCCTCCCTAATCGCTGAGGTCTACGGCCTCCCCGCCATCTTCCCCCTCTCCCTCATCATCTCAGCCGTGGGGCTGGCGATCCTGAAGTTCGGCGTTGAGGTCTAACAGCCGTCGATGGGAGCGAGGTTGAGGTAGTTTACAGCCCTCCCGATCTCCCTGGTTCCCCCTCCCTCAGCTACGATCCGCATGAGGCTGTCGGCGTCTACAACCCTCAAGGCTCCAACTGCGTCGACGCCTCTGTCGAAGAGGGGGTCGGGGAGGAGCGGTGTTGAGGCTCCGACGACGGCTTTAAACCTCGCATCCTGGGAGAGGCTGAGAACCTCATCTATGCTTCTATTGGCTATGCTGCTGCCGGTGATCACCACGACGTCGGCTTCGGGGAGGATCCTCGGTGCCTCAGAGCCTGGCAGCGCCCTCCCCCTCCTCCTCGTAGGGTCATTCTCCAGGATTATGAGTTTGGAGGATGCCTCCCTCAGGGGTTTCTCAAAGGGCCTTATGTAGCCTATGAGGACTACTGTGTCGCTGGGTTTAATCTCCCTCAGCAGATGTGGGAGGAGGTTTCCCCTCCAAACCCTGTATCGATGTTCCTGGAAGATGTGATGTGCCAACGCATTTAGGGCTGCCATTCCGACCACCCTTTCACTTAGGTCTTTGGAGGCGGCGAGCCTCGCGAGATCTAGGGCTTTCATATCTCTGAGGGTGCCAGCCCTCCTCGATATCCCTCTGGGGCAGGGGTTCTCCCCTAGAAGTGAGTGGCATAGGCCTACATCCCCCGAGTCTATCCTGACGGCGGTGTATCCGACGCCTAGAATCGCCTCCTCCACGGTTAAATCGTCGACCCTCTCGTCCTCTATCCTCTCTAGGAGCTCCTCTACGACTCCCATCTTGGGATCTATGGTTGACGAGGCTCTTCACTCTTTTCCTCACAGTATATGTGGCCAGAGGATGAGGGCCATCAGGGTTGTCAGGAGGCCGCCTATGATGTCTAGGAGGACTCCAGCCTTGATCATCTCCCTCAGAGAGACCTTGCCTGTGCTATAGGCTATGGCGTTGGGCGGCGTCCCAACGGGTAGCATGAAGTCTAGGCTGGTGGCTATGCCGACTACGGCCGCGGGTATGCTCGCCTTAATCCCCATGGCTCTACTCATGCCGATGACGATGGGCAGCAGGATTCCCGCACTCGCCGTGTTGCTCGCTATGATGCTGACTCCGAGGCTGAGGAAGGCTATTAGGAGTAGGGTCATCGAAGTTGGTAGTTCACCTAGGCTTAGGATGACTCTCCCGATCCTCGCTGTAAGCCCTGAGACCTTGAGGGCTGAGCCTAGGCTGAGTCCTCCACCTATGAGGAGCAGCGTTCCCCAATCAACCCTTGAGAGATCATGCTCGTCTAGGAGTCCCGTGAGGAAGAGAAGGAATCCTATCAGGGCTGCGACGGCCCCCGAGGATAGGCCATGTC
>JAPDJB010000008.1 GCA_029259285.1 Candidatus Bathyarchaeota archaeon
CGTGGAGGCTGGGGAGATCGATGTGGAGATGAAGAGACAACGTAGAGGATGGGGCCTCGCAGACTCAATAATCCTAAGCACGGCGAGAAGGGTCGATGGAAAGGTCGTGACGGGAGATGAACACTTCAGAGGGCTGAGGGAGACCATCCTCATAAAAGACCAGACATAGAGCGAAATCCTTTAAATCGAAGCCCTCAACATCAAAATTCTGGGCCGGGGTCTCCCAGCCAGGTAGGGAGCAAACCTCAAGAGAGGGCTTAGGCCTGGAGAGCTTGTGGCCCCTATGGGCCGCGTGGGTTCAAATCCCACCCCCGGCGCCAAATCTGCGGTGAGTTGATGTTCTTCAGATAGCCATTTAAGCCCTTAAATGTTATTTGTGATGAAAATTAAAGATATATGAGATTTAAATCCCTATATCAATGTTCCTCCTTCTCCTCCCCCTATAGGTGGAAAGGCGTCTATATCCTGCTTTGGTGAGGGTTTCGAGGGCGTGGTTTAGCCATCCTCCGAGATGCTCAACGCTGTGGGAGTCTGATCCTATGGTTATGTTCTCTATGCCCATCCTCCTCGCAGCCTTAACGAATTCAAGGGTTGGGTAGCAGTCCCCTATCCCATGTCTATATCCTGAGGAGTTTATCTCGAAGCCGATGTGGTGTTCCCTCATCGCCTCCAGGGCTTCGAGGGCTTCTGAGGCATACTCCCTGAAGTCTGGAATCCTCAACCCTATGGATGGTAGGTATCTTCTGAAGTAGTCTGGATGCGCCATCACGTCGAAGAGGCCTGACTCCACGGCTCTCCTAAACCATTTGAAGTAGGTTTTGACGGCCTTATGCATGGGTCTATCGGCGAAGAATCTCTCAGCTCCATATCTATAGCCGAGGTCGCAGCCCTCGACGATGTGGAGCGCTCCTAAAATAAAGTCGAAGGGATACTCGTCGAGGATGCGCTCTATTCGATGCTCCTCCCCTGGGAAGTAGTCCACCTCCACGCCGACTCTGAGCCTCACCGATGTCGAGGTCTGAGCCTCCTCGATCTCCCTGAAGTATTCCGGTATCTCATCGGGGTCTATGCCCGTAGCCACATCGGGGCCTGAGACGATGAGGTGGGTTGTGAAGCATATCTCCTCAAGGCCTAAGGCCTCAGCCCTCCGAACATAGGCCTCAACCGTCGACCCCGGAGCCGTGTCGGCTGAGTGTCTCTCATGGATGTGGTAGTCCACTGGAACCCTCAGCCGCTTATCCTCATCCATTAGGGCTATTGAAGTTCTCCAGGGTATTTGAGGGGTGCGCTCGCTGATTATAAATGCCTCAACCCCTAACTCTCCGTGATGGCTGGTGGAAGAATGGATGTTCAGCTTCTCATCCTGGCTTCGACGGCCTTCGCCCTCTACGTCACCTGTCCAAGGATGACGGCTATGATAGCCACCGAGTCGAAGATAGCTGGATTAAACCCCGTTTTGACCATCGCCCTCGGCTGCGTGATCGGCATACCCCTCTTCCTAATCCTCCTCTACACCTTCCAGCATCTCGGAGTTGAGGTGACGGTTCTCCTCGCAGCCCTCTTCGACCTCGCCGCAGCCCTCCTCCTCGGCAGGATCGACCTGAAAGGCGGATTGGAGCTATTGATCATCACCCTCTTCGTCTATCTCGGAATAAGGGCTGCACCCCACTTGGCCGCAGCCATATTGAGGGTCTTCCCCCATTTTTAATGGTATAACCGAGATTACTACTCTATCAGCTTCAATATATCCTCCATTATGTATTCCACGAAGTTCTCTATGGTGCTCTTGCTGAAGAGGGTGATGACACAGTCCCTAGTGACGCCTACGACTATGCCTCGCTTAACGACTTCGAAGACGACATACCAGATTTTTCCATGCTTCAGATACTCGTGGTAGAGGCTTGTATCAGCCAGACTCGGGCCTGAGAGGCATAGCTTCTCTATGCCTGGTATATCGATGTCATCGAACCAGATGAGCTTAGTCGCCTGGGGATTCGACTCATGGAGCTCCTTGAGGGTCTCATGGGGTATCCTCGCCTCTATGATCCTCCAGCGCTCGCCGAAGATGACCTCACCAAGCTTGTTGGCCACATGGCTTGTCAGCAGCTTCTTCACACCCCTCGCGACGGAGGGGGCGAGGACTATGAGGAAGACCCTGCCGTCGAAGCGTTTGAACCAGAAGGGGGCCTCCTCGGTGACCGGCGTCTCATGGCTTCTCCCCCTATAGTATCGGCGCTTAACGAAGTCTCGGCAGAAGACTCCAGACAGCAGATCCTCCTCCAATCCGAGATTTATCACCTCGGTGATGAGGGTGAGCTTCCCCCCATCCTCCGTCTCATAGACCTCCTCCTCCCTGAAGCCCTCCAATCTCTCAGCTATCGTGGAGAGGGGGGGTGGATCGACGACCTCGAAGACCTTAGCTGGAAGAACCATCAAGATAGACTACGTCTCCACCCTATTAAATTGACGACCCCTGCGGATGGAATCAACCATAAAAGGCACTCTTGTAATAGAGAATCATAAGAGAGATGATCGAGTCCTATCGCTTCGGCGAGATCAGGATAGATGGAGTCAGATATACGTCGGATCTGATAATCCTACCAAGCGGCGTTAAACCCAACTGGTGGAGGAGGGAGGGGCATAGACTAAGCCTGGAAGACCTGGAGGAGGTCTTGAGGGAGAAGCCCGAGACGCTGGTCATCGGAACGGGATACTCAGGGTTGATGAGGGTTCCCAAAGAGCTGATTGAACATCTAAGGGCGGAGGGCATCGAGGTGATAGTTCAGAGAACCGGAGAGGCGTGGAAAACCTATAATCAACTCTCCAGAGAGAGACGGATGGTGGCAGCCGCCCTCCACCTAACATGCTAATAAATTAGATGGAAAAGGGGGGATGGCAGTTTCTTAAGGCGCCTCATCTCTCTGATAGACGATCTCGCCGCCCACGATAGTCATCACAACCCTGATGTCTTTAAGCTCCTCCACCGAAACCGATAAGGGGTCTCGATCCAGGACGATGAGGTCAGCCAGTTTCCCAGGTTCGATGCTCCCCTTCAGATGCTCCTCCTTCCCGAGATAAGCCCCATTCCAGGTATACATCCTAATCGCATCCATCACCCCTATGGCTTCCTCCTGGCCGACGATCAATCCGCTTCTACTCCGCCTTGTCACGGCCTCATAGATCTGGATGAGGGGGTTGCCATCGCTGACGGGGTAGTCGCTGTTCCCGCCGGCTATGATGCCCATCTCCAACATCGACCTATTTGGGTGGAGCCATCGAGCTTTCTCGGGGCCGAAGTTCTCCAGGTAGTCGTCGCCCAGCCTCCACATATAGCCGATGCTCGAAGATGGCGTCACGCCCAACTCCTTTATGCGCCTCAGCTGTCTGGGGGTGCAGAGGCTGTTATGCTCGATTCTATGCCTCATATCAGGTCTTGGCATCTCCCTCTGAGCCTCCTCTATAGCATCCAAGGCGTAGTCGATGGCCCTGTCCCCAATGCTGTGGATGCAAACCCTCAAACCGGCTCTTTGAGCCTTCAATACGAGCCTCCTCAACTCCTCTGGGGGTGTAACCATGATGCCTAATCCCCCAGGGCCTCGATGCTGAGGCTCGTAGACTGCGGCTGTGCCGCCTGCACCGGAGCCGTCTCCCATTATCTTGACGCCTAGAATCCTCAGCCATTCGTCGCCGAAGCCGGATTCGATGCCGAGCTGCGTCAGGGCCTCCAGGAGGTCTCTGCCCTCATGGTCTCCGACCATGATCATCACATGGGTTCTAACCTTCCTCACACCCTCGGAGAGGAGCTCCTGGTAGGCTCTTAGGGCTGTGGAGTCGACGCCTGCGTCATGCGTCGTAGTTATACCCCACTCGGCGAATTGATCCCAGACCCGTTTTAGGCCTTCCTTGACCTCCTCAACGGTGTAGGGCGGTATATGCTCCATGACGAGTCGTCCAGCGGTCTCGTATAGGACTCCGGTGGGTTCGCCATCCTCCCGTCTATCGATCTTGCCTCCAGGCGGGTCGGGCGTCTCGGCTGTTATGCCAGCGATCTCCAGGGCCATGCTGTTGGCGACGAACTCATGTCCAGTCTCCTTAGTTATGAAGACGGGGTTCTCGGGGGCCGCCTCATCCAGCTCCCAGCGGGTTACATGTCTCCTCTCCACGAGTTTCGCCTCATTATAGTTGGTTCCCCTGATCCACTTACCTGGCTCAAGCTCTTCAGCCTTCTCGGCCACCAGCCTCAGCACATCCTTTATGCTCCTGATGGGCGGCGATCTGAGGTCGATCTGGTATAGCCTGACGGCGGCATGGCTTGGATGGGTGTGGGTGTCTATGAAGCCTGGTAGTAGGGGTCTGTCCTCCAAGTCTATGACCCTAGTCCCCTCACCTATGTATCCCCCTATCTCCTCATTGGAGCCTACGGCGAGTATTCTTCCATCCTTTACAG
>JAPDJB010000165.1 GCA_029259285.1 Candidatus Bathyarchaeota archaeon
GCCCATCGCCTTCGTCGACTACATCGCCTTCAACACCCTCCACATCGATAGGGAGGCCCTACTCAGCGAGACGGCTAAGGGCTTTGAAGAGGTCTTCACCACCCTGGAGAAGCTTGGCGTCGACATCCTCTTCTCAGGGGGAGAGACCGCAGACCTACCCGACCAGCTTAGAACCCTCGACATCTCTGGAGCCATCCTGGGGAGAGTCCCCCTCAACAGAGTCGTAACGGGAGATGCCGTAAGGCCTGGAGACCTCATAGTCGGCCTGAGAAGCGGGGGGAAGGCCCGCCACGAGGAGGGGGAGAACAGTGGAATCATGTGCAACGGCCTAACACTCGCGAGATGCAGCCTCATGAAGGCCGAGTATGTTGAGAAGTATCCTGAGCTGACTCATCCAGCTGGTGGACGTTATAGGGGGAAATACAGCTTCGACGAGTATCTAGAGGAGCTGGATATGACCGTCGGGGAGGCCCTCCTCTCACCGACGAGGCTGTATGCCCCGATAATCCTCAAAGTCCTCGAGGAGCTCCCAGAGGGAGTCCATGGACTCATCCATAACACCGGTGGAGGATTAACGAAGTGTCTGAGGGTGGGGAGGGGCATCCTCTACGTCAAGGATTCACTGCCAGAGCCAGACCCGATATTTAGGCTGATTCAACGGGAGGGCCATGTGGATTGGAGTGAGATGTATAGGGTTTTCAACATGGGTGTAGGCTTCGAAATCATCATCGAATCCGGATACGCCGATGACGTCATCGACATCGCTGAGACCTATGGCGTAGAGGCTCAGGTCATAGGCCGATGTGAACATGGCCCTGAGGGAAATGGGGTGCGCATCGAGTCGAGCTATGGACGATTCCTCTACCCCTAAAGCTCGGACTTCATGGCGATCCTCTCGAAGCGCTCCATGGATCCTACGCCGATGAGGTGTAGGTTTCCGACGTGAACCCTCTCCAGATGTCTTTTCGCCGCCCTGTAGCATTCGATGACCTGCCTCATAGGCGTGATGGGCAAGTCCATCATGTGATAGTCGGGGTGGAAGATGAGTAGGCTGTAGGGTATCGATGCATCGAGGTCTGCGATGAACTCGGCGATGGCCTCCACCTCAAATGCGTCGACGTAGCCTGGAACCAGAAGCGTCGTCGCCGTCAAAACCGGCAGCTCTCTCCGCTCTGGGTAGAGCCTCTCAGCTATCATCCTGAAGTTCTCATAGGCCCTCCTATTCGGGACGCCGCTGAGGGCGAGGCTCAGCGAGGGCGTATAGCACTTCAAATCGAACTTCACGTTTCCCCCCGTCTCCAGGGCTAGCTCGGCGGCTCGGTAGACGAGGCGGCTGTTCCCACAGCCATTCCACTCGAAGCAGATTCTTAGAGGCTTATCACCCCGAGCCTCAACGGCCATCTCGGAGGCCCTTATGGCGAAGGGGAGCTGTGGATCGGGGTCTCCACCGAAGTAGCAGATGCAGCTTATACGCCTATTCCTCCTAACAGCCTCAGCCAGCGTCGAGGCCGATTTGGGTCTTAGGCCGCTGAGATCCTTATGCGATGGATTCTGGCAGAAGAGGCAGTCGAAGTTGCAGCCGTAGAAGAAGACGGCGAGGTTGCTATAACCCCACTCAGGGCCATCCCTATAGGCATATCGAGGGTAGCCGGCCCCCGTCCCAGCGGGGCAGAACCAGGCCGCGCAGCAGTTGGTGACGTGGGGATCCAGATAGGCGTAGAAGACCCCCTCATCGGGCGTTGAGAGGGATTTGAGGCTTCCACCCTCATTCCATCTTAGGCCGCAGTATCCCCGCTCCCCATCGCCGATGAGGCAGCGATTGGAGCAGAGGTCGCAGGGGATTCCACCCTCAGAGCGGGGAGGCTTAGGGGGGAGGTTCAGGATGCTCCGGACAGCCGTGTGAGCCTGCTCTATATGGGGCATCGCCTCCTGAGGCATCTCCCTGATGCAGTTGAGGCATACGCCGAGGATTTCGGCGACGATCTTCTCCTCTCCACAGAGTTTACAGCGATTCATACATCCATGCTTCCCTCCGCCTCGAGGCTTAAAATCGACTCGGTTTTATACGGATTCAACCCCCATATCTCCGGTGGTGTGATGGTTAAGCCCTTCATAGTTGGAACCGAGAACGCCAAAGACGCCCTGAAGGCGGGCGTCGAGGCTCTCAGAAGGGGGGGATCAGCCATCGACGCGGTTGAGGCGGCCATAAGGGTTGTGGAGGAGAATCCCCTAGACCACGGCGTGGGCATCGGAGGGATACCGAATCTCCTAGGCGTAGTCCAGCTGGATGCCTCCATCATGGAGGGCAGAAACCTCAAGGCCGGAGCCGTAGCGGCTGTTAGGGGCTTCCTACACCCAATATCAATAGCGAGGAAGGTGATGGAGGAGTCCCCCCACGTCCTCCTCGTCGGGGAGGGGGCTGAACTCTTCGCCGAGGCGATGGGATTCAAACGCCATGGAGACCTCCTCACGGATAGAAGCAGGGAGATATACCAGGCCTTCCTGGAGAACACCCTGGAAAAGCTGGATGAAAGCTTCACCTGGAAGGATTACATCATCCGATACGTCGAGAATTATAGGCTGAGGGATTGGTATGAGAGATTGGTGAGGTATCACGGCGGAACAGTCGACGTCATGGCGATGGACGCCAACGGGGATATATGCTCAGGGGTCTCCACAAGCGGCACAGCCCTGAAGCTTCCAGGGAGGGTTGGCGACTCACCGATAATAGGTGCTGGAAACTACTGCGACAACAGGGTTGGAGCAGCAGCCTGCACGGGGAGAGGCGAATTAGCCATAAGGCTGTCAACGGCCAGAAGCATCATCGAGTATATGCGAAATGGGATGGGCGTCGAGGAGGCCTGTATAAAGGCGATGAGAGACGTCCTGGAGCTCCATGAGGCCGGAGGCCTAAACTGCATAGCCTTCGACAGGGAGGGCAACACCGCCGCAGCCTCAACCTACGCTGAGAGACCCTACTACTACATGGACATAGATATGGATGAACCGGAGGAGAGATGGGGGGTTCTGGTGGAGGATTGAGCGGAGGCTCAGCCATCAGGGGGGTCAGCAGGGACATCTATGGGGAACGCCGACCCATAGAGGGGGTCGTCGTCGCCCTGATACACGTCACCTTCACCGATAGGGGATTAAACCTCATAGGGTCTATGAGCAGGGCGCTGAAGAGGGGGGAGATACACGAGTTGATGATCACGGATGAGGAGGCGAAGCCAGGCTCCAGGGTTGACAGGGTCTCGGTCATCGCCTTCTTCGAAGTGGAGGTCGGAGGCCTCGCCGTCTACGGCGACGACGTCCTCATAGGCGATCGACGCATCGGAAGTATAGCCGGCTTCGACCTCACCCACATGCCCAATCACATGAACATCGTAGTGAAGGCTGAAAGCCTGAAGCCCCCATCGATAAGGCTGGGAGATAGGATAAAGATAGGGGCCTTATCTGGGGGTTAGATGCCGAAGGTAGAAGCGGCTACCCTTATATTTCACAACCCTAAGCCGTTCGGTTTCTATGAGCCTCTCCACCAGGGACCAATCGGCTCCCGCTCTTTGAAGTAGGGCCCTTAGGGCATCCTCCCTCATCGGGTGAACGGATGTGATGCTGAGTATGTCCCGCTCCACGTCGCCGGAGTAGGCGAAGTCCTCCCCCTCAAAGCCGATTAGGAGCTCCACATGGCTGAGGAGCTCGCTGAAAATCTGATATGCAGCGTTTAGGGACTCCTCAGAGGCCGGCTCAACCCACCTCTCAGCCGGAGGCCTCGTCGGAACGGCTATGTAGGCCACATCGGGCTGAAGCTCGGCGAGGAAGGAGGCTATGGCCTCAAGCTCATCCTCATCGTCGTTCACATCCTTAACCATCATCGTCTCCGTTGTGAGAGTTCCATCGAACTCCGCTGCGAAGAGTCTCATCCCCTCCCAAATCTCTTCCAGGCTCAGCGATCCATGAGGCCTATTGATCCGCCTCCAAACCCCCTCCGAGGCTGCATCCACCTTAAGCGAGACCCAATCAGCCTTGAGGAGGTCACGCCGAACCTCCTCCATCCATAGCAGCGAGCCATTAGTCAACACGGCGATGGGGATGCCGAGGGGCCTTAAACACTCGATCTCATGGCCGAGGTTCAAGTCGAGAGTTGGCTCCCCATCCGGGACGAAGGTTAGGTAATCGATGCGCTCCCCAC
>JAPDJB010000049.1 GCA_029259285.1 Candidatus Bathyarchaeota archaeon
AAACATTAAACCCTTCGAGGGGCGATGTCCCTCCTTCTGCCTTGATTCTCAGCCGAAGACGAGGCGTCTAAGCCTATTCAGCTCATCCCTCCTCCGCTTGGCCTCTCTCGCCGCCGCCTCGGCATACCTCTCCCAGCTAAGGCCCCTGACCTCATAGGCGTAGTCTATGGATCTGGAGGAGGCGACGATGAGGCCCTCGCCTCTGCTGTTGGAGCCGAGTTTTATGGCTGCCGCTGGGTCTCCGCCCTGGGGGCCGAGGCCTGGGCTGAGGATTAGGGGTTCCTCGCCGATGATTTCTCTAACGGCGCCCAGCTCCTCTATGGCTGTGCATCCGACGACGAATCCGTTGGCCCCACGCCTATATGCTTCACGAGCGACTTTGATGTATAGGGGTTCATCTTCGACTATTAGGCCTTGGATTTCTCTCGCCCCTGGATTTGACATTCGGCAGAGGGTGAAGATGCCCTTATCTCTCTCCTCGGCCCAGCGGTATATCACGTCGCATCCGCCGTCGTATCCTGGGTATGGGCTGAAGGTGATGGCGTCGAAGCCCGCAGCCCCTATCCAATGTAGGGCTGCCTGATTCGTCGACGATATGTCGCTGAGCTTCACGTCTAGGAGCGCCAGGCAGTTGGCTTCATGGATGGCATCCACGATCTCCTTGAGGTCTTCGAGGCTGAGGAGGTAGGTTAGGTATTGGGCGTTGGGCTTGATCATCGCCGTGTAGGGGGCCACAGCCTCTATGATGTCTAGGCAGAAGCGTTTAACTCCCTCTCCTAGGCCATAACGCTCTATGAGGGGGTGTGGAACCAGGTAGCGCTCCCTCATCCCCCTCACAGCTGGGTCTAGGCCTACGCAGAGGATGCTCTCCTTCTCCCTGCTCAGCTCCAGGTATCGCTTTACGAAGCCTTCCCCCAACAACTCTAAGGGGTATAGGCCTCTCAGCCTTTAAAGATGGAGGTGATGAGGGGCTTTATAAGGGCTGTAGCCCTCCTGATCCATGAGAGTTCCTTGGAGGAGGTTAGGAGGCTTCTCAGGATTAGGGAGGGGCTGGAGGAGAGGATTAGGCGTCTAGAGGGGGAGCTAGAGGATCTCCGTAGAGTTCTCGCAGAGGTTGATCGATTGATAGCTCACCTCGGCTTTAGGAGGGCTGATGAAGGGGTTGGAGGCTCAACCTCCTTGAAGGGGAAGAGCGGGATGCTCCTGGGAACTCTAAGATGTGATGGGAGATCTATGATCTTTGAGCCTAGAGGCGACATTGGATTCTCCGCCTCCTCCCCGCTTTTCCGAGTCTTCGTTCTAGAGCGGACTCTGGAGAGGATGAGGGGGGAGGATGAGAGGAGGGCGTCTAGAGGTGAGATATCCCCTGATGAAGTTCTCTCCTACGACGTTGAGACCGATGACGATCGAATTGTTAGACTCATCATTCGGAATTATGGTGATGAGAGGAGGTTTAGGGAGATTAGAAGCAGCCTTCGATGGGCCTTCGATAGGATGTATGAGCGGCTTACTTCGAGGGGGTGAGTCGCTTGGGCGATGATCTGGAGCGAAGCCCCCTCTGGCTGATCCTCGTGGAGGTGGTTCACAGACTGCCGATGTATAGGTATCATAAAGCCTATGTCAGGGATCACATCCTCCTAGAGGATCCCGAGATAACGGCTGAGGAACTCTCGAAGAGGCTTGATATACCCTTGGGGGAGGCCCTGGTCATACTCAGCGAGCTTAGAGGCGGCTTAAAGGAGTCTGAGCAGCATGAAGGCGAGGAGGAGGAAGTCTAGGGCGATGATGATCATGGAGGCTGTGAAGATGATCCACCAGACTCCTCCACGCTTATAGGCCTTGTTGAAGGTTTCTCTCAGGTCTCTGGCGGCGTTTAGGATTCGATCTAGGAGCCTCTTAGACAATTCAATATGTAAACTTACATCCACATTTAAAACTATGCTACTCGACCACGTATCTATATGAGATGTATTCGCCGGCCGTCTCGCTTCTACTTCTTATCCTGATGATGTCTCCAGGCTCCGCCCCTAGGATTATAGCCACGGGGTCTGAGGCCTTTATCCAGGGGAGTTGATAGGGCTTCACGTGATAGCGCTCCAGCACCTCCCTCTTCTCCTCCTCTGAGAGGATCTCATGTATTGGAATCAGCTCATGCTGGAAGATGTCGAAGGCTGGGAGGCTTGGGGGTATAAGCTCTATGATGCGTCCACGCCCCTCACGTTCGGCCTCCTCATTGAGCTTCTCAACGGTGCTTCGGGCGGAGTATGTGTAGTGCCCCCCGCCGATGAGGATTCCCCTCACGGCGCCTAGCTCCTCCACCTTCTCCCTCAGGTCTCTGATATAGGAGATTCCGATCGTCTTCTCACCCAGGACGCAGAGTATGACGCAGCGGTCTCCATCCTTCCTCAGATAATAATAGATCCTGTTTCCCTCCCGCTCAACATCCTCGATCTCTAGGCCCCTATACTTTATGATGAGGGCTGCCCGACGCTCCTCCAGGCTCTGAGCCTCCGTCATCTCGCCTTCACCCTCTTAACAACCGGAGGCCTAACCTTCCTGAAGATGCGATAACCACACTGGGGACATCGAAATGAGACGTAGCGCTCCAACTCTGAGTAGGCGACTCGACTGCCACAGCGGAGACATTCATAGACCGGCCCCCTAGACCTCTCCTCCTCCAACCCAAACACCGACGGGGATAAAACTCCCTAGGGTCTCATTAAAAGCTTTCCAAAATCTCGGAGATGATTCATACATCGACCTCATCCCCAACAATAAGTCCATTCCATGAGAGACCCGAGCTGGCTCCCATCATCGCCTCCCATCCCTTCTGACAGCCACTGTCAGATCCAGTTCCCTGAAACCCTGAATTCTTACAACCACTGTAAGACCAATCGGCACTCAGAGTTACAATGGCTTTAACCTCAATCTCGACGCAGAGCCGCTTCCTTTCAATTCTCTTTGTGAGATTCAGACCCCTTTCGTGGGGATTCTAGATGTGTATCTCTAGAAAAGCCTCTATAAGTGTTACGATCCCCTTCGTGGGCCTTGAATCTGCATGGGGCTTTATAAAGAGTCACGAAGTGGACTATTTTTGAGGGGGTCAAGCCTCCTGTGGTCTTCGGTGAGTTGGGTTGATTAGATTGAGATATGAGAATGGATGGGTTTTAGCTGAGGGTGGCCCCATCCCCTTCGGGGATTATGATCCTGCTTTGGACGCCTATAGGGCTCCTGGGATTCGGTATCGGGATGTTGTGAGGGAGCTGCGTGAGAGGGGTGTGGATTTTGTTGATGAGGCTTTGAGGCCTCTGGTTTGTCCTAGGTTGTCCTCGGAGCTTAGGCTTAGGGATTATCAGCTTGAGGCCCTTGAGGCTTGGAGGGGGGCTGGGTGTAGGGGTGTCATAGTTCTGCCGACGGGGGCTGGGAAGACCGTCATCGCTCTCAAGGCCATGGAGGAGTTGAGTGTCTCGACGCTCGTTGTGGTTCCGACGCTGGTTCTCGTCGAGCAGTGGCGTGAACGTATCGAGGATGCCTTCAGCGTCGACGTCGGCGTCGTCGCCGGAGGCCGTGAAAGGGTGAAGCCTATAACGGTCTCAACCTACGACTCCGCCTCCACAAGGGCTGGGAGTCTGGGGAACCGCTTTGAACTCCTCATCTTCGACGAGGTTCACCACCTCCCCTCCCCCACCTATTCTAGGATAGCCCTCTGCTATCTCGCCCCCTACAGGCTGGGCCTCACCGCGACCCCTGAGCGGAGCGATGGGGGTCACGCCGCCCTCATGGAGCTCGTGGGCGGCGTCGTCTACGAGCTGGGCGTAGAAGACCTCGCGGGAATCTATCTGGCTCCATACACCATAGAGACCGTCTATCTGCCGCTGACGAAAGAGGAACGTAAGCGATATGAGGAGGAGTTCGGCAAATACGCCTCCCTCCTAGAGGCGAGGGGCATCCGGATCGAGAGCGGCGAGGATTATCGGAGGCTCGTCGTTAGGAGTGGAAGAGACCCCGAGGTGAGGAGGGCGCTTAGGGCGAGGGAGAGGGCCCTGAGGATCGCCTATGGATCCGAGGTTAAGCTTAACTATCTACGTCGATTGATGAGGGAGCATACAGATGAGAAGATGCTAATCTTCACCCGATACAACGACCTCGTCTACAGGATCAGCAGGG
>JAPDJB010000088.1 GCA_029259285.1 Candidatus Bathyarchaeota archaeon
CTGCGACCCTGAAGGCAGAAGTAGGATACATAAAGGCCTCTTACATCCAGTAGGGAACATACCAACAAATATCGACCCCAACAGGATTGAAGGCGGGATTAAATACATAGCTCTAATTCTCAGCGAAATTAAGTCAGGAAACATTATGGAGATGGAACTAAAGATAGCTACAAAATCCCTCTACTCCAATTCTCTTTTTATTAATATTCTTAAAATTATTTTTATAATGCAATATTCAAAGTGTAGACATAGGATAGTCTAAATGACTAGCAAACCGATGGCGAGAACGATATCCAAGCCGCCAAAGGACAAGAGACAGCTAGACCTAGAGCACCTCCTCAAACACATCTCCACCGAAGGTCGACGCCCAATAACCTACACGAAAACATAGAGATCCCACCTCCCTCAATACATAAATGAACGCCTCAAGGTGATCACAAGGAGCTCCAAGAATTAAGGGAGAGAAACGACGAGAAGAGACCCAGCCCCCTCCCTATTTTTAGACCCCTCAATCTATCCATCGAGTCCTTATCTCCCTCATACCCCTGATGGGGGGATCATCCATCGCACATGTGAATCTGAGAAGCCTGGCGGTGGCGGCTATGATGCTGCCCGCCATCGGCACCCTATACCCATGCCTCAACTCAGCTGACAGCTTAGCCAACCCAGCATCGACAGGAACCACCTCAAAATTAATAATCCCTTTATAAAGAAACCAAAGCCCCAAGCATAAGACATCTCCACGATAGATACCAGGAAACCATATACCTCACATACGATCCTAGAATGTCGATCACTTAGGCAAGAAATGGATCATCTAATACCACGCCGCCAAGACCTCACGAATTTCCCCCGTCCCTCCTCTGTTTTACGTCTCTTTGCTTTGATTCGGCGTATTCCTTGTATTGATTCGCCGCACAGATCCAAAAGATTCTCAAGCATTCCCCTGAAAGAAGCATTTCCCTCAACCATCCCGCACTACCTCAAGGAAAAATTTTTCACGTCTCCCGAAACACCTTATTCCTAGTAACCTGGAAGAAGGGTTTCCAGCCTCAAAAGTTCTCCTCACCCTCCCCGCAAGAGAATTCCTCTCGGCCTCCCCCTCCATGAAGATGTAGCTCCCCATCCCCGAAAATTGGAATTCCAAGCTACTTGGAATTCATATTTTTTTTCGAACCCTCCTCGCAAGAGGATTCCTCTCCTCCTTTTCAGGCCTCTTCATCATCTAAGACCCCTAATGGACCACCTAATCGACTAAACCTTTAGTTTTCAGGAAGGATACCTCCGGCATATCCATTAGCCCTTAAATATACGTTAATGCCTTCAGCCTAAAGCTACTCCCCAAAGGCCAATAAGAAGGGCCTCAAAATAGGCGAAATCCTCTATGAAGCACCACCCAGGAGGGAGAAACCAAGGATAGGAGGAAGCATCAAAGCCAACCTGAGGATACTACCAGCCACCCTCAAAGCCTTACCCTATTGGCTTTTTAAAAGCTAATTTTCCCATCAGACAGCTTCTCTAGCACAAACCCAAGGGCCTCCCGCCAACGGTTTAAATACCTTGATGATTATCCCCTGATGGGTACCATGAGGGTCGAACTCAGCCGCCTAATAGTCGTAGACCCAGAGGTATGCCACGGAAAGCCCGTCTTCAAGGGCACCCGAGTGATGGTGAGTGACATCCTAGAGCTGCTAGCCTCGGGAGAGCCCATCGACAGGATACTGAAGGAGTACCCCAGCCTAACCAGAGAGATGATACTCGAAGCCCTCAACTACGCGGCCAAGGTCCTGAAGGGAGAAGCCCATGTCAGGTTCTTCGAAGTTCCTGCTAGATGAGAACATACCCCAAAGTGTGAGGAGATTCCTAGAGGAAAGGGGCTTCAAGGTCGCTTACGTGCCTAAAGGCATCACCAACCATGAAGTCGCTCTCCTGGCTGTGAGGAGCGGCGCAACACTAGTGACAAGAGACAGCGACTTCAGCAACACCCTCCTATATCCTCCATCACAATTCCACGGAATAGTGGTGCTAAAAATACATCCACCAAAGCCAGAGAAGCTCATAAGGGGATTAGAGAGACTCATCACCCAATTCGAACGCCTCAACCATAGACTCTTCATAATCGAGGAAGACACAATCACCGTTGTGGAGGGCTAAAACCACAGGCCCCCACCTCAACCGACCATTCATCTAACTCCATCAACTCCTCGAGTTCCTACCCAAAGCCAATAAGAAGGGCCTCAAGATAGGGGAAATCCTCTATGAAGCACCGCCCAGGAGGGAGAAACCAAGGATAGTGGGAACAATAAAAGCCAACCTGAGGATACTCCCAGTCACTCTCAAAGCTTTACAAAGCTAATTTTTCCCGTCAGGCAGCTTCTCTAGCATGAACCATTTATCAATTCATCGCTCTTTAAGGTCTTAACATACCTTCTACCCACTTCATAGAGCCTCTCATCATCCGTCACCAATATCAGACCCTTCTCGATTGCTGCGCTGATATACGCCGCATCATAGTATGTCAAGCCCTCCCTCACCGCCATCTCCAACGTCCTCAAGGGGGCTTCGTCCTCCGGCTTCCTCAACCTCCTGAAGACCTCTGTGAGCGTGTCCAATATCAGATATGCCTCCTCAAGTGTTATTCTCCTGTGAATTCTAGCCTGCTTCCACACCGCATTCCCCAACTCATAGAACGCTAGGTTGAGCGTCCAGCCCTCCAGCAGCCTCTCCGTCTTCCCCTCCCCGCAGAGGTTGATAATCGCCGAGGAGTCATACAGGTAGCTCATCGCTCCTCCCTACTCTCCCTCACCGCCCTAACCCACTCCTCCCTCCCAACCCTCCTAATGATCTCGCCAGCCCTCTCCACCTTCTTATAAAGTTGCAACCTCAACCTCTCCTCAACCTCTCTCTCTAAAGCCCTCCTGATAACCTCGGAGGGCTTTATACCGAGCTCCTTAAGCTTTCTTCTAAGCTCCACATCAATCCTCGCGGAGACCGTTACCTGCTTCGGCAAACATCTCACCTAAAAATACTACAAAATAATAAAATATAAATTTTATTACAAAATTGTAATACTCAATCTAAAACCCCAACAAGGCGCCACCCAGAAGGGAAAAACCAAGGATAGGGGGAACAATCAAAGCCAACCTGAGGATACTACCAGCCACCCTCAAAGCCCACAATCAAAGACATCGACAGACTAGAAAGACAGCCTAATAGGGAAAAATCATCCGAGGTGAGGCCAAAAGGAGAAACCTCAGACTCCGCGTAAGAGAACACTCAGAGATAACCCTCTATAGCCTCCAAATAGGCTTAAGCCTCTCAAAGTGGAACGCTAGGCAGTTCCAGTTCATGCTCAGCTACAAGCTGACCTGGGTCTACCCCCACCTATTAGCTCTCTCGCTTTCAGAAGAAGGCCATCCAACCTTCATTTTAATCCGTATCGGCTAGTTATATCTCGCAGCCTTGATCGGTGCCTATAAAGCATACGACATGTCGGAGATGCGAAGCTATAAGGAGGATCTGTAAATCTAATTGAGATGGGTGAGAAAAGGATTAAGGCTGTGATCTTCGACTACGATGGAACGCTAATCGACTCATCCGTCTTCGTCGAGGCCTTGGCTGTCACAATAAAGGGGCTAGGCTTAACTCCCCCCTCAAAGGAGAGGTTAGAGAAAATAGCTAAGCTCCCATTCGACGAATACCTCCCCCTCATAACACCCCCAGACATGAGAGGCGACGAGAAATTCGTTGAGGGCTTCATCAGGGAGTACAGGAGGATCTATGGAAACTTGAACCTGAAGCATGTGAAACCGTTTCAAGGTGTTCCCCTACTTCTAAGGAAACTCTCTACGGGAGGATTCCTATTAGGAGTCGCCACCGGAAGAAAGATCACAATGGAACACGTTGAGGAAGAGTTAAAACATCTGGGTCTCAAAGGCTTTATCAATGAACTAGTTACATTCATTGATCTTAAAGGATCGAAAATCGACTTAATAGCTGAATGTATGAAGCGATTGAACGTGAGGGGAGAGGAGTGCATCGTCGTCGGAGACTCTCCAGAGGACATAGAGGCTGGGAAGAGATTAAGGGCGAAGACGATAGGCGCCGTATACGGATTTTATGGAAGAGGGCTGATAGATGCACATCCAGACTTCATCGCC
>JAPDJB010000137.1 GCA_029259285.1 Candidatus Bathyarchaeota archaeon
GGAAGGCATACAAGCTATCTGCGGGAGAGACGGTCACCACGGCGCTCGCTTCTGGCAAGAAGCTCGCAGACATACTAGTCTAGCCTCCCTTCTTCCTCTTTTTTCTTTTTTTCTCCTCGAAGTAGTTTAACCAGTAGGGGGGTAGGGTGTATCCTGTCACCTCTGGCAACCTCCCCTCGTAGTAGTCCTCTATGATCCTCAGCACCTCCTCCTTGTCCATCTTGAGCCATTCGGCTATGGTGTCGGCGCCCCATCCAGCACCAGCCATATTCACCACCTGCTCGGTGAGCGACATCGGCTCTTCTTTTCCCACGAATTCCGCCCACCTTTTCCTTATGATATCGCTCAGCGTCATCTCAATATGACTTTTCCGCCTTTCGTCCCAGACGAAGTATGTCTTGCAATATGGGCAGTAGTATAGCCTTCGGCTATCCCTCTTGAACCTATAACAGAGGTTCGGAGCCTGTGGTAACCAGAAATACACCATCTTATCCATGACTCGGTCACATATCGGGCACCTTCCCTCGGCCTCTTCGGTAGACGCCCATATCACCCTTGTGACTTCCTCCGGTGGGGCACGTTCCCTCCTAGCATATCTAGGAGTCCGCCTCCTTCCGAGTTCCAATGCAGTTCTGTAGGCTTCTATCGCATCCTTGGCCAGCTCCTTGACCCGAGCCTCCGCCCTCTCAAATGGCATCTTCCTTAAGGCGTCTTTTTCGGCTTCGAAGACTGGTAGGTATTTCTTCGCCTCCCTTACCCCACTAAGCAACAATTCGAAGAGAAAGCGATTCCTCAGCTTCTTCATCTGCTCGTCGGTCAGCTCCAGCGGTGCTTCAGGGGACGACACGAATCCATGCTCCCTCAGTATCTTCGGGACATCAAGCTGGTATGCTTGCCACTCCAGGCTCCCCCTGAGCCCCGGATACGGCTCTATCTTACCTATTATATCTCTGATACTGCAGACATCCCTCTTCTTCTCCCAGTCGTCCCACAGATACACTATATTGTCTTCCCTCCCTACCACGACTTGAGGGTGTTCACTCCAAGTGACTTGGACTATATCGCCGACCTTGACTTCCACCGGTGGTTTCCCCACTCCCTCTAACTCCTTTGTGGCGGCTTTGGCTTCCTTCGCTGACCTTTTCGTTTCGGGAACCTCTTCCTTCTTTGGTGAAGAGGGTGCTTTGCTCCCAACTACGCTTCGTATACGATTCACGTGATTCTGTAGAACTTCAGTGAGGCCTTTAATGCGAGGTGTGTCGAATGATTCTATACTCACAGGCAATAACGGGATTCCCTCGATGACCCCTCTATCTCTGCCCTGTGTCCACACTATAACCTTTGCTCCAGCTGGAAAAGCCCTGATTCTCTTAATCGCCTTCTCTATAGAGTGCTTGTGTTCGACCTCAACTAAAATCGTTCTTAGAGCAATTTCATCTGCATCTTTTCCGAAAAGTAACGTATGAAAAAGGGGCTCAGGCAAGTCCTTCGCATAGATCCCGATCACATCCACCCTCGTCGGGAACTCCGGAGTATGAGTTATCCGCGGGCTATCCGACCCGAGGAATGCAATTGCAACATTAGATTTAAAGTCCTCAGGACTCGTTAATGTTTTAGAAAGCCAAGCCTCAGTTTTTGTGATATAACCATACTCCTGTAGAATTTTTTCCACACTCTTCACTACAATTCTATGAATTCTCACCTTTCCACCTCTATAGCAAATCCAATCTCTTAAACTTTCGTCCTCATACCAAATTATAAATTTTATTTAAGGCAAAGGAAAGGATTAATCTCTGAGCTTCTTAATCCGTGCTGAAGAGAGTTGGGTAGATGCCTGATCTGTGGGCGTGATTCCGCAACGATATCCGGCAACCTGGGGGTCTGCGTCGATTGCCTGAGGAGGCATCCGGAGGAGGCCCTCGAGGTAGCCATGAGGGAGCACACTAGAAGCCGCAGGCTCTTCGGCCTACCTCCAGAGCCCCCCAGGGATCCCGACGGGATACCCTGCGGCCTCTGCGCGAACGACTGCAGGCTAGGGGATGCGAAGAAGGGCTTCTGCGGCCTCGTAGTCAACGAGAATGGGAGGCTTATCCGCCTGGGCGGGACCGTCGATAAGGGCATCCTGGAGTGGTACTACGACCCGCTGCCGACGAACTGCGTTGCGAACTGGTTCTGCCCTGGGTGCACCGGGGCGGGTTATCCGAAGTACGCCTACAGGCCCGGCCCCGAGTACGGGTTCTCGAACCTGGCCGTGTTCTACGGGGCCTGCAGCTTCGACTGCCTCTACTGCCAGAACTGGCACTACAGGAGCTTGACCACAAGGCTGGGGCCCAGCCTGTCGGCGGAGGAGCTCGCCAAGAAGGTCGATGGGCACGTCTCGTGCGTTTGCTTCTTCGGCGGGGACCCCTCGGTCCAGATGCCTCACGCCCTGAAGGCGAGCGAGCTCATGATGGAGGAGGCCGAGCGGAGGGGTAGGATCCTGAGGATATGCTGGGAGACGAACGGGAACATGAGGAGGGACTTCATGGCCAAAGCTGCGGAGTGCTCGCTCAGGAGCGGCGGTATCGTGAAGTTCGACCTTAAGGCCTGGGACGAGAACGTCCACAAAGCTTTGTGCGGGGTTTCGAACAAGGCAGCGCTAGAGAACTTCAGGGCGATGGGTGAGAGGTTCTTCGAGGAGCGGCCTGAGGTCCCGGTCCTCACGGCCAGCACGCTCGTGGTCCCCGGCTACGTGGATGCGGAGGAGGTCGGCAGGCTTGCGGAGTTCATCGCGAGCGTAAGCCCAGAAATCCCTTACACGCTGCTCGCCTTCTACCCCCATTACAGGCTGAGCGACCTCCCGACGACTAGCTGGAGGCAGATGCTCGAATGCAAGGAGGCCGCGGAGAAGCACCTGAAGAGGGTGGAGATAGGGAACGTGCACCTGCTCTCCGATTAAGCTTATGGCGTGCCCATCAAGAGGCTTTGAGGGGGAACCATGTGTAGGCTCTTCGGCATGCTGTCCATAAAGCGAGCCGACGCCTCCAAGTACATCCTCGAGGACCCTTGCTCCCTCTTCGCCCAGAGCAGGGCCGATCCTGAGAGGCTTCAAGGGGACGGGTGGGGGATAGGGTTCTACGTGAATGGGCATCCAAGGCTTGTGAAGAGCAAAGGCTCAGTCTACATGGAGTACGAGGTCCTCTCTTCGGCCGTGAGGCATGCCAGGTCTAGGGTGATCCTCGCGCACATCAGGAGGGCGAGCAACCCCAGAGGCCTTCCTAGAGAGAAGCTGATAGGCGAGGAGAACTCCCAGCCCTTCTCCTACGGGAGGTACATCTTCGCCCACAATGGCATCATAACGATACCCGACGAGCTCTCTGACGCCTTAGGTAGCTGGAGGGGGCGGATAAGGGGGCTCAACGACAGCGAGGTCTACTTCTGGTTCCTGATGAAGGAGCTGCACGAGGGAATGGACCTGGCTTCGGCCTTGAGGAGGCTCGAGGGGACGCTTGAAGGGCTCTGGGAGGAGGTGAGGCAAACGCATCAAGACAAGAAGCAACCGTACGTTGGGCTGAACATGATCCTCAGCGACGGCGAGGGGCTTTACGCCTACTGCAGGCATGGGGGTCATGAGGGCAGGTCGCTATGCTTCAAGGATAGGCCCGCGTTCGAGATGTCCTACGTCGTGAATGAGGATGGGCTCGTGATCGCATCGGAGAAGACGAACCTAGAGGAGGAGTGGAGGCCCATCGGTGATGGTGAGCTCCTGATTGGCAGGATCGAGGGAGGCGAGATAGTTTTAGAATCCGAGAAGGTTCCCTAGCAGTGTTGGGGGAACCTTCAGCTCCTCGGACCTTTCACAACGGAAGGCATCGCAAAAACATTTATGTAATGAGCACGACAAGGCGGAAAAGCCGTGGATGCCGGGGGAGCATGTCGTCGAGAAGTTTAAAGGAATACCTTGAGAAGATGGGCGTCAGTGCGAGATTCTTCAAGTTTAAAGAGCACACGATGACCGTTGATGCCGCCGTCAGCCGTCTGGGCGTGAGTCGGGAAAGGATAATCAAGAGCATGCTCTTCGTCGACGACGAGGGCCTGCCGGTTTTGGGCATAGTCACCGGGGACAGAAGGGTGAGCGAGAAGAAGCTCGCAAGGGCCTGCGGGGCCAAAAGGGTTAGG
>JAPDJB010000017.1 GCA_029259285.1 Candidatus Bathyarchaeota archaeon
CAGCGATCTGAGCGGGGTTATGTAGAGGGCCCTCAGGCCCTTCCGCCCCTCCTTCCCCAGAGAGTAGAATATCGGTATCACCGCAGCTTCGGTCTTGCCCGAGCCCGTGGGGGAGACGATGAGGGCGTTCCTCTTCCTCAAAAGGACCGGTAGGCTCTTCCTCTGAATCGGTAAGGGCTCCTTCCACCCCGCCTTCACGAACCTATCTAGGACTTCTCGCTCGGCCCCTAGCCCTAGGCTCATCTCCTCTTGCCGTAGGCGTAGAGGAGTATCGCCACCAATCCGAGCAGGAACGTGGCTACGAGTATGGAACCGGTGGCGTCGAAGAAACCACTTGGGCTCATTCGAGGGGATTTCCCTTTTAAGGTTATATAAGGATTTGGGATTCCAGATCCGTTGAGCCCAAGGGGCATCCTGGAGCTAATGCCGATGATGAGCGGTATGGGCGACTTGGGCGAGCTGAAGGAAGCTTCCGGGCTGGGCGAGGAGGAGCTCCTAGGGCTCCTCAGGGTGCTCGAAGGGTGCGGGGCGTGTAAAGTCGAAGGAAACGCGGTCTTGTTCTTTGACGGGGCGAGGATATTCGCCGCCCTAGAAGCGCTGAAGCTGGGGTGTAGCATCGAGGAGGTATCTAGGGCCCTTACTTGGAGGGACTTCGAGGGGTTCGCTTCGATGATCCTGAGGAAGAACGGGTTCGAGTGCTTCGGCGATCTCCGCCTTAAGAAGCCCAGGGTCCAGATAGACGTGTTCGCGAAGAGGGGCGGGCTGGGGGTTGCGATCGACTGCAAGAGGTGGAAGAGGGATCCTGGCCCATCGACCATGGTCAGGGTTGCGAGGATGCAGAGGAGGAGGGCGGAGCTCCTGGCCAGGAGCGGGAGGGATGAGCTAGAAGGCCTCGAGTACGTGATCCCCGCGATCCTGACCATCTACGAGAGCGGCTTCAGGCTCATAGAAGGGATACCGATAATCCCGATACAGAAGTTCCAGGGCTTCATCTCCGAGTTCGAGGGGCACCTGGGCGAGCTATGCCTCATAAAAGTCCCACGAACGAGAGGAGCTTCCTCGGATCGCTCTTGACGAACCTGGCGTGCTTCACGTAATCCGATGCGTTATCGAGCACCTTTAGGGGATCCGCATCCTCCGGCCTGAACCCCTCTAGCATGTCCGTCGAGAGGGGCAGGGAAACTAGAGCGGTCTTGTGATGGATCGAGAACGGGGCCCTTACATCCCCCATCGGCTTCATCGAGGACCAATCGACCAGTATCTTCCATGCCCTCGCCTCCTTATGGGCGACGGTCGAAGTGGTTATCTCTCCTCCCTTCACGAGCTCGGGGAACTTTTCCTTGAGTTCGAGCGACTTCAACCTCTTCTCGAGCAAGGCTCTGAACCTGACGGCCACCTCCCTCATCAACCCGAAACCGTCCTCGGCCTCTAACTCCTCGAGTATGGCCCAGACCTGAAAGCCCCTAGAGCCGCTGAACTTGAGCATCGGGTAGAGCCCGAGCTCCGCCAGCATGTCGTAAGCCTCCTTGGCCACCACCTTGACGAGCTCGAACGAGCCGGGCCTCCTCTTGAGCTCCGAGCCCATGTCCAGGTCCAGGACGAAGTAATCAGGCCACCTCGAGCCTAGCCTATGGACGTAGGGTATGAAGTCTATGCAGTGATCGAAGACCAGATCCATGAGCTCCCCCTCGTCGTTCACCGTCAGGTAAACGGGCTTCGGCTTGTACTTCCTGTACCTCACGTAGATCTCGTTGAGCCCGCTTATCGGGTCCTTCTTGCCGGAGAAGACCTTTATCCCCGTTATGGCCCTGCCCTTAAGGAATGGCAACATGTGCTTGGAGAGGGCCGAGTAATACCTTTTGGCTATCCATACCAAGGAGTAGGAAAGGTTCAGCTCCTTCCCCCTCAGCCCTATGATCCCCTCTACCATCTCGTCTATTCCCTCCCTGGCGTAGTAGCCCCCGTCGAAGCCCACCAGGCCGGACTTCACCATTTCGTCCAGAACCGCCCTGACCTCTTCTTCGCCGACCTTCCTCCCCTCCAGGAACTCGACGTCCCTCGAAACCTTCTCGAATATGTGCTCGAACGGGACCCTCTTCCCCTCCTCCTTTATCGCGAGCAACAAGGCTATCCTTTCCTTAAGGCCTACCACGATCCTACGCTCCTAGATAAGGTTATATACTTTGGCCCGAGAGCACCGATGACTGTGATGAATCAGAGTTAAGCCGAGGCGGATGCCTCTGATGAAAAGGCATTGGTCTGAGTCGAACTTTGGGGGTCGGCCGGGATGGGGTGGTCGAGGAAGCTAACCTACGTGTTAGTGCTAGTACTGATGGTCATCTCCCTGCAGGTGGTGTACAGGGCCTTCGGCTCACCGCTCTACGTGGTCTCGAGCGGGAGCATGGTCCCCACGCTCAAGGTCGGGGATGTGGTAGCGATAGAGCCCACCCCATTCGAGGATGTGAAGGTGGGCGATATAATCGTGTTCAGAGAGCCGGGCTTCCCGGAGAAGGTCATAGTGCACAGGGTAATCGAAATCGTCGACGCGGATGGGGAAAGGGCTTTCATCACCAAAGGGGATCACAACCTTTACAGGGACCCTTGGATCGTCAAGAAGGCGGATTATATAGGGAAGGTGGCGTTCTCGATCCCCTACGCGGGGGGCCTTAGCATATTCTTACAGCCCCCGATAAACTACGTCATAATAGCCGTGATAATCGCCCTCATGCTCATCGAGGAGTTCATGCCTAGGGAGGGATCAAAAGCTTAAATACTTGACTTAAATAAAGCTTGTGACTTATAAATGCCCCAGACGAGACCCATAATAAGTATAGAGAACGTCGTCGCGTCGGCGAGCGTGTTTCAGCCCATAGATCTGAACCTGATCACGAAGAACTTTACCGATGTCGAGTACAGGCCCGAGCAGTTCCCCGGACTCGTCTTCAGGCTTAAATCCCCGAAGACCGCCACCCTGATATTCAGCTCCGGGAAGATGGTCTGCACGGGCTCTAAATCGGAGGAGCAGGCGAAGAAGGCTGTGAGGGCCGTGGTCCAGAAGCTCAGGAAGGGGGGGATCGACATAAAGAACGAGCCGGTCATAGAGATACAGAACATAGTCGCGTCGGCGAATCTGGGAGGCAAGATATACCTGGAGAAGGCTGCCGAGGTGCTCCCCAGATCCATGTACGAGCCGGAGCAGTTCCCCGGTCTGATCCACAGGATGATAGAGCCGAAGACCGTGATCCTGCTGTTCGCAAGCGGAAAGCTCGTGTGCACGGGTGCCAAAAGGGAGGAAGAGGTATACAGGGCCGTGAACAACCTCCACAAGATCCTGGAGGAGAAGGAGCTGATAACTTACACTTAATCCTCCTATTTTTTTACCTGGGCGATTATGGCCCTGTATCCATCCTCCTCGAGGACGTTCATCTCGTAGAGGATCTTCGCCAGCTCGCTAATCTTCGAGAAGCTGTGCAGCCTTATCCCATCCCTCTTAAGGGCCTCCCTCCCCCCTTCCTCCCTGTCTATGAGCACGGCCGCGTCCTTCACTATCCCCCCTTCGGCCCTCACCGATCTAGCGGCGTTGAGTATGGAGTTACCCGTCGTAACGAGGTCATCGACTATAAGGCACCTCCACCCAGGGTTCAGCCAGCCCTCGACCCTCTTCATGGTCCCATGGAGCCTCTCTCCCTTCCTCACGTAGATCATCGGCTTCTTGAGTTCGTAGGAAAGGACGCTGGCGTAGGGCATGCTCCCGGTTGGTATGCCGACTATGGCGTCGAACTTTAGCCCCTTCAAGACCCTCTTGTACGCCTCGATCACGAAGTGGAAGGCCCCCGGGTAGCTGGGAACCAGCCTGAGATCGATGTAGTAAGGGCTCTTTTTGCCGCTCGTGAGCGTGAAGACCCCGAACCTTAGGGCCCCTATCTTCACCAAGAGCTTGGCGATGTCCATCAGCAACTCGTCCTTTTCCATACCATAGCTAAAGGATTTAACCTATTTCTACCTTACCCAAACGTGCCGGAGGTCTGGCTACCTTATGGGAGGGTCGAGGTATCGGCGAGCCTGAGCACCGATAGGCTAGGCCCGATCCTCAGGCCGGAGTTTGGGGAGGCCCTGCCGATCGAGGCCTTGAGAAAAGAGATCGAGGGCCTG
>JAPDJB010000108.1 GCA_029259285.1 Candidatus Bathyarchaeota archaeon
TCCGCCCGGCCACACTCCCAAACCGGGCATCTTTTATTCTAGCGATCGCACAATTTTGAGTCAAGAGAAAGCACGAACATTAAATCCAAAAGCGACATAGTTCTGAATAACTATATACCCGTTTGGGATTAATCAAAAGCCATTGTGCTTATGGGAATGCCAGAAGACGGAGGAAGAGCCACTAAAGCCAAAAAGCCTCTCTGTATGGGCTCAGCCCTTGAGGGCGAGGCGGTGGCGGGAAGAGGCCGTTATCCTCTACGGATGTAGATGTGGTTCCTCGCAAGGTCTGTATCTGAGATCCTTGTCAGCCCCACCTCGCTCGCATTGAACCCCGGTGCAAGCCGTGAGAACGATCGCTCTGTCCCTGGGTCCCTCGATCACGAAAGGAACCTTTCCCACTCCCCAAGGTGAGGTAGACGGTCTTCTCCTTCCTCCCCACCAACGTCCCTTGCAGTGCCCATCGCACCTCCTCCTTACACCTCAAGCAGCCGCACGAAGGGAAACTTCCTCTTCACTTTCCGCACGAGTTTCTTATCCGCCGTCCAGGACTCGGCCCCTAACCGCTCTGCCAATGCCAGGTAGTGGGCATCGTAGGTAGTGGGGAGCGAGAGCTCTCGCGCAAGCTCTATGGCCCTCAGATGGAGCTCTGGGCCATCCTGGAGTGAGATGCCGAGTTCAAGGGCCACCTTTAGTGCCTCCCATGCCCGCTCGAAATCCAAGTATCCAAGGACAACATAGCGGTACAGGACGTTCGCCACCTCGTAGAAAAGGAGCACAGGGGTGACCACAGGGCGCTCCTCTTCGTGCCATTCTTTCCACTTCCTTAGAGGCGGACTCTCCTCGGAATCGCTTTCCAAAAGGCGGATCACGAAGCTCGCGTCAACGCAGACGGGTGAGGTGCTCATCCCGCTCCTTTCTCATCTCTCCGATCACATTCTCGGGCGGGGGAAGCAGCTTGCCTTTCCGGGCAGACTTTATGGCGGCACCGACCGCGAGGATCCTTTTCAAACTCTCCTCCCAGCCTCGTTCCTTCTCCCGCTCTCTCAGTCGCTTGTACTCGGAGAAGGGGAGGATGGCGACGTAGGGTTTACCCCCACGGGCTACGATCACCACCTCCCCTTTCTCCACCGCCAGGCGCATTAGCTCCCCGAACCTGATCCTGGCCTCCGTTGCACTGACCACCTTTGGCATAGTTGCTTCCAAAGTGATCAATTAACGCAATATATCCGAGAGCATTCGACGCAAATATAACCAAAGATGCTCTTTATTCTGTTGGCCCGCGCCGTAACTCCACCCGTACCCAGTCCATCTTTTCGTCTTCCACAAGTAGCCTTTGATGTCTATTGGGTTTTGATTTCTAACAGCAAACCAAGATGGTCAGAAAAGGTGAAGAACTTTTCCTGGTCCCAGCTGTAAGGCGGCTTTGCGCCCTTTTTCTGTGAGGAGGGAACCCTGTCGATCTTCATGAGCTTGAGGGTTACGGGGGAATCCTTCGAGCCTGGATACACGAAGATGTAATCCAACCTCTGCGGCATGCCCTCTTCCTCCGCCATTCTATTGCCTAAATTTCCCCATGGGCTCGGGAAATCCGTTTTCCAGTCATTCCCGAGCCAGGTGAAGCCAGGATCTTTCGGCCTCAATTGCACCCACACATCGACGAGGTCGAACTTCTTAAGGGCATCCAAGAGATCGTGGTACTCGGTGGATCTGGTTGAAGCGTTTATATTCAGTTTTAAGCTCTTTGGAGGCTCGAGCTTTTCTTTAGCACCCCAATTGGCTGGCCTATCCGCAATTATGTTGAAATCGCCGCAGAGAATTATCGGGTGAACTACTTTGCCCTCTACAGTGTCGTCTTTGGTACACAACTCGATAAATTCGACCAACGCCTCGATCTGTTCTTTGCGAATGGTTTTGTTTCCCTCCCCTGATTGAAGATGGACGTTGAAGACGTGAATGTAGCAATCCTGATTAGTGCTGTCGATCTGGATCCTGGCATAAAGGGCGCCTTTGTTCGCGAACCTATCCCAGCTTGTCGCTTTGGGGAAGATGAAGGCACTTGCCATAACCACGGGATATTTAGTTAAAATCATTAACCCTCCGTCTTGCCGCTTGTTGTGGGCATCCGGGCCGAGTACGACCTCTCCTTCAAGACCCCCTGCTATTGCAATTCGTGCGGTTTCTTTTGAGGTCCCTTTAGGATAATTTGGTTTGATTTCCAGCTGATGCCTTCCCAAATTCATTTTCAACGTCTTCCCAGGCTTGATGTCAAACCATTGGGGCTCTGGGGGCTTTGTGGGATAAGTTAACATCGTGACAAGGCGCTCTCCCCCCGTAGTGGTAGCCCCTTCCGGGGTGTCTAGCGACAAGATCAAACCACTGTACGGTGATCTCATCTCCACTTCCTCTCCGTCCAATTCGGCTTCTCCCAGCACTTGCCTTTTAGAAACCTCTTCCCCCGGTTCAACTTCCCACTCCAATATCTTCATGTGCTGCCATGGAGCGATAAAACCCCGTATTTCTGCATCACCCCTCCACCAACTGGAAACCAGGGGATGGACATCATCATCAAACACTTCTTGTAGGCATACGATGTCGGCTCCGGTATCCTCGATGGTCTGGAGCAAAGCCCCAAGCCTTTGCAGGGCCTCGATCTTTACCGTTCTTATAAACGGTGGGAGCCCAAGGGGCTTCATCATGGTGTTCTGGGTATAAATTTTGATTGTACGCTTGCGGCACCGTTTAATGACCTGCTCCTCTTCCTCTTCTCCTCCATTTCCGATCTCCTCTCCCGCTTGCGGATGGAGACATATGTCGCCAAGGAGGTAGTGGGTAAAGCCGAAAACGGAAACCCGATGGAATTTGGTCACAGTCACCGGTTCATACCCAGCCACGGACACGGTAAACCCGCTGAGTAAGCCCTCTTTATAAATCGGGGTCAGGGTGAACTTCTGATTGGGAAGCGGCCTCGTGGTGCATTCGGTGAGCCTTCCGATGACCTTGGCCTTAGGCTCTCCCGGAAGCGGTACGGAGAACTTCCCCTCCTTGTCGGTGGTGCCCTCTATCGGCTGCGGGCGAGGCGGCGTGGGAGGGGTGACGGGCTGTGTGGGCTGCAGACACACGGTGCCCACATCGATAGTTCGGGTGACTCGCCCGTAGACGTCCATGGAGGAAAGGAGCCGAAATTCTCTGACCGTGGCCTCCCCGTATGGGGTGGAGATCCGTACAGCACCCACGTCGCTTAAGCTCTTTATGGTGGTCCTGCCGGGCTTGGGGAGTAAGGTGATCTCGGTGATCGGCACCCCCGCCAAGGGGTAACGCGTGCACCTCGTAAGCACCCCGGTCACCCAGGTATTCGGTGGGTATTCCACCGGTACCGAAAAGCGACCCTCTTCATCGGTGGTGTAGCCCGCCTCCGGGTATTCGGGACCGGTCGGGGGCTGAGCGGCCACCACGTCCAGCACTACCCTCAGCTCCACAGAAAGGCCGTAGGCGGTGGATGCCCGAAATCGAAGTTCAAAGCTTTGGCCCGCTGCTTCAGCGGGTGGGGTGAAGGTACAGGTAGCTCTGACTTCTCCACGCTTAGAGGCCGGTTGGAACTTGGCCCAATTGGGCAGCGATAGGGCAAAGATCCTGACCCGGTGAAAGCTCGGGGTAACGACCGCCGTTAGGTGAATCGTTCCTTGACTTCCGGCCGGCACCTGACAGCGGATCAGATCTTGTGCCAGCTGTTGGCACGTGCCAGCGGCAATAACTTGTCCGGAGAAGTCCAGATGCACGCTGCCGTACCCGTCTTCTTCCCCATATTGGGCTGCGCTACCAACCGCGAACAATATGGCCAGCAGCACCGAAAAGGCCGCCAGTTGACGTCTCCCCATGGGCTCACCTCCCCTTAAGGCGCCTCTTTGGGAAACGAAGCGCGGTGTCAGAGAGGAAATGAGCCGGCCATATAAATCCAAGCGATGGGCCAAGGGACATCTTCCTCGTCCTCCGCGCTACCCTCCCAAACAAGCCAATTTTCATTTTAATGCTCAACCCTTTTGAGAAAAAGTGAAAACCTTGAGCGCAAAGACGCATGTGTCCCAACCATCGCCTCGTTTGAGATCTCCCTTCTCGAATGTTGGGAGATACACA
>JAPDJB010000028.1 GCA_029259285.1 Candidatus Bathyarchaeota archaeon
GGTGGATGAAGCTGAGAGACCTGAAGCCTGGAATGAGAGGGGTGGACATCGTCGCAAGGGTTGTGGAGATCGGAGATGTCAGGGAGTTCCAGAGGGGCGACGGCTCTAAGGGTCGAGTGGCGTCGCTGCTGCTGGAGGATGAAACCGGTCGAGTGCGAATGAGCCTCTGGAATGAGGAGGTGGAGCTCCTCGGGGAGATAGAGGAGGGGGATATACTCGCCATCACAAACGGCTACATCAGGGGAGGCCCTGGACCCCTAAGCCTAAGCCTTGGATCACGGGGCAGGATCAAGGTGAATCCAGAGGGGGTGGAGCCACCTCCCCCTCCGAGGGATGTCTGGAGCATAGGTGAGCTCAGGGAGGGGATGGAGAACGTCACCGTTGAGGGGGTGGTCGTGGACGAGGCTGAGGTGAGGGAGGTGGAGACCGCCAGGGGGCCGGCGAGGGTGGCGAGCTTCCACATAGAGGATGACACCGGTAGGGCGAGGGTCTCCCTATGGAGGGAGCTGGCGGAGGAGGCTGAGACACTGAAACCTGGCACGCTGATCAGGATCGAGAACTGCCATGTGAGACCCCCCTTCAGGGATGAGATAGAGCTCTCATCAGGGATGTTCACCAGGATCATAAGGCTGGACGAGGGCGTAGATGCAGATAGGGCATAGGGGAAGCCTCCTGTCTTAAATATGGCAAATCTTATAGGCCCCTAGAACCCCTATCCACTGATGTCTTCTGAGATCGCGAAACCTGAGATTAAGGTGACACCCCCAGGCCCAAGGGCACGGGAGATCGTTGAGAGGAGCCATAGCACCCTTGCAACGACGACGCAGTGGCTCCCCCTGGTGATTAAACGTGGTAAAGGCGTCATCGTTGAGGATGTCGACGGCAACATATACTACGACTTCGCCGTCGGCGTCAGCGTCCTAAACCTCGGCCACAGCCATCCAGCCGTCGTCGAGGCCATAAAGCGTCAGGCGGAGCTCTACACCCACTTCGCCGGAACAGACTTCTACTATGAGCCCATGCTCAAGCTCGGGGAGAAGCTCAGGGAGGTAACCCCTGGGAATTGGGGTAAGAAGGTCTACTTCGGAAACAGCGGGGCTGAGGCCATAGAGGCTGCGATAAAGATTCTGAGGTGGAGCACGAAGAGGAGGATGTTCATCAGCTTCATAGGGGCCTTCCACGGCAGAACCATGGGAGCCCTCAGCCTGACGGCCAGCAAGATCGTCCATAAGGACAGATTCTTCCCAACGATGCCAGGCGTCGTCCACATACCCTACCCCGACCCCTATAGGAATCCATGGAACATCGACGGCTACGAGGAGCCTGAGGAGCTGACGAAGGCCGTCATAAACTACCTCGAACACTACGTCCTGGAGCGCTTCCTGCCGCCGTCAGAGGTGGCGGGAGTCTTCTTCGAGCCCCTACAGGGGGAGGGTGGATACGTGGTTCCGCCGAGGAACTTCTTCAAGGAGCTCAAGAAGCTCTGCGATGAGCATGGAATACTCCTCGTCGACGATGAAATTCAGGCGGGCATGGGTCGAACCGGAAAGATGTGGGGCATCGAACACTTCGATGTGGAGCCCGACATATTGACGGTGGCTAAGGCCCTTGGAGGAGGCATACCTATAGGGGCTACGGTCTTCAAGGCGGATCTCGACTTTGGCGTAGAGGGCGCTCACGCCACCACCTTCGGAGGCAACCCCGTCGCCTGCGCGGCAGCTCTCGCCGTCTTCGATGTGATCGAGAGGGAGAAGCTGCTGGATAACGCCGCGAGGATGGGTGAATACCTCGGTAAGAGGCTGGAGGAGTTGAAGGAGGGGCATGAAGTCATCGGCGATGCCAGGGGCCTGGGCCTCTTCAGGGCTATAGACATCGTCAAGGATCGGGGGACAAAGGAGCCTCATACGGAGCTTAGAAATGAGATCGCCATGGAGGCCTTCAAGAGAGGGCTAATCCTACTGCCCTGCGGTAAGTCCGCCATCAGGGTGATCCCGCCGCTGAACGTCAAAATCGAGGAGATCGACGTCGCCATGGAGATTCTGGATGAGGCCTTTAAGGCACTCTCCGTTTAACCCTATTTTTATCGGCTTCTACTCCCCAGATTCCTTATCATGTTGAAGGGTTATACTTATCGTCGATATACTTCTCTCATTTCCAGCTTCATCCTTTAATACATCTGTGCCAATCTCAATATTCTTGATCTCAAGATCCTTGACGAACACTCTACGCAGCATCTCCACCACACTAACCGCTTTACTTATATTCTTCCCCCTAGCCCTAACTTTAATCTCAGATCTTCCAGCGTTGAAGAGGGTTATACAGGCAACTATATAGTTCATTACAGGCTTACCACCGACGATGACAGTGTCACCCATCTCCTCAGCAACTCCAGACATCGCCTCACACCCCTAGTGATTCTCTATAATAAAAAGGAGCATTTTAAATCCTTTTTCAATAGCCTGAAGACTCACCGCTGAGCCTCTAGGCGGCTATACGAGAAGTAGGAGAAGGGAGAAGAGGAGGGAGGGGGATATGAGGGCGATACTCGCCTTTTTGAAGAGGGAGAAGGAGTGCTCAAGGATGTCGGCGAAGGTCTCTAAACCCCTAACTCCCAGGATTCTCATCTCCCTCAGCGTTGCCTTGCTGTGCGCCACCCTTCCAGGTTTCATCTCGGCTAGCGCTTCTCGACATGCCTCGATGATATATTCTATGAGGAGGGCCTCCTCTATCTGCTCCCCTATGGTGTAGTATCCCCTCGGCGTCAATCCTAGGGCGTTGACTAGATGCGTGTCACTCGTCATCACCTCCCCCTCCACTATATCCAGCTCCCTAACGGCTGCGAGGATCCGCTCTCTCAGACCAGCCTTGAGATTGTTTCCGTCGAGAACGATGTAGGCATAGGTCGCCCCATCCTCTAGGCGTAAGATGAGGGTTGAGATGCCGCAGGGGCCTATCCCATCCTCCAGGCTCCACTCCCTTGGAGTGATCCTATAGACGCCGAAGAGGAAGGATCTGCGCTCAGCTTTTAAGGCTCTATCCATCGCCTCCACGGCGGCGGCGTAGAGATTCTCCAAGTCCTCATCTGTAACCTCATTTCGCTCTTTGAGGCTGTTATGGGCGTCGACAACGATGGCCTTCAGCCCCCTCTTTGAAGCCTCCTCCTCAAGGCGTTCTCTCAGCTCGTCGGGGAGATCATCGAAGCTCTTGGGTGAGAGGGTGAGTATTATGAGGGCTGCGTCGCCGAAGAGCTGGCAGATGGCTGAGGCTCCATGGTGAACAACCCTTACAGGAGGCGTTATGGCCTCCGTATGCTCGGTCGGTGGGGGATGTGATACGAGAGTTTCGACAGCCCTCTCTACCTCCACTCTCCTAGTTAGATCCCTATCATGCGTTGAGACGCCGTGTGAGATGAGGGCTAAACAGCCATACCTCCGTTGGAAGGCCTCGGAGACCAATCTTGGTAGAACGCTGCTCCCTATCTCCCTGAAGGGGCCTGGATGGATGTAGGGGGCGACTAGAGCCGCCTTGGGCTGATGATCCTCCAGGAAGTAGAGGACATCGATGTGGAGTGTAGCCGTCTCCCCGATTCGATCCATCTCCTCCTCCAGAGGCTCCCCGATGCCCTCCGCCCAGGCTAGAGCGAAGGCCCTGAGAAGGGGCAGCGCCCTCCTCCCACCTCTACTTACGATGAGAACTACTAGGGCTACGGCGATCATCGGGATCGCCGTTGAGATAAAGGCGTAGAGGAGGGGGAGGCAGCCTAGATGTAGGATTCGATGAATGATTAGAAGCGAGGCGATGGGCTGAAGAAGAATCGATGGAATCCCCCTCAGAGGCGAGGGGGGAAGGGAGAGGAGGACTAGGACTCTCAGCGAGGAGGAGAGGGCGACTAAGAATAGGAGAATCCTCACCGGAAGATCAGGTCTCCCCGTCGGGATGGATAGGAGGGCTATTAGTAGAAGGAGGGGATAGAAAAGGGATGAAGAGTAGGAGACTATCGTTAGCCTCCTCGGGGTGAGGAGAGGGTCGCTTCTCAGAAGAAGCATCCCAAGGAGATCTGAGGCTAGAGAGGGGG
>JAPDJB010000042.1 GCA_029259285.1 Candidatus Bathyarchaeota archaeon
AATCCTATCGGGAGAACTCCAAGAGCATATTCTGGGGGGAAACCATTTATGTAGAGGTCTTTTGGATATCCTGGTATGTATCCTATATAACTATATATTAAAAATATTGTGGATAAAAGAAATGAAGCTACAAACCACCCCCTAACATTTTCACTTCTATATGGCCTTTTATTTCTTAATGATATGTATATTAATAATGAAGCTATCAATATTGGAATAGCCATAGAGTTAAGTGTTAAGATCGATGATGGTATGAAGAGATTTTGTATATTTGTTGGATTATATGTTATTCCTCCAGGTCCTATAGATATTGCCATTGGATTCGAGAAGAGATATTGTGTTATGTAGAATGCTATTAATGAGGCAACTATCATCGTCAGCTTCAGGGCATCAATAAATCCATCAATTAGATTCGATCTAAATAGAATGTAAGTTGAGACGAGGAAGAATGCTATTAAGCCTCCCAATAAATGTGTGCATATTCCCGAAGATAAGATTATTAGCAGAGAAAACAATAGAAATCTCCTCTTATCCTTTTCTTGATATATCTTCCATGTTAAGTATAATGATGGACCAATGAACATCATGGATATAACTCTTCCATAGTTCCCGCCTTCAACCCAATACTCCCAGTATGCAGGAGTGAATATCAATAGGGATATACTTATGAGTGATATAATTCTACTATTAGTTATGGCTTTTAGGAATGCCAGTAGAAAGAGCGTGTTTATTATAACGCTTGCCGTAGAGAGTATGTTCAGAGCCATTTCGTAGGGGAGTTTGGCTATGTAGACAATGAGAGCTAAAAGGTAGTAGGAGAGAGGTGGATAACTCCCTCCGAAGGTTGGGGTTCCCATATCCCACTGATAATTCCAGAGGAAGTTTGGAAAGAATTTTACAATATATTTAATCCTATATAAATGTGCATAAGCGTCAACACCCTTTGGGAATCCTATCGGTGCTCTCGTGTAAAACATTGTGAGTAGGATCAGCCCGAGGGAGATGGTGTACATTAGGATGTCTAATATCAAATTGAATGAATCCCTTGTTATCAAAGGCCTTATTAATCTCAACTTGAAGGTGTGTTCCTCAACAATCTTCTTCCTTCCTCTCACAATCACTTCATCACTTCTAATTATAGATAGAATGAAGATGAATGTGAAGACCATCGATAGAGTGAGTCCAAGAATCCTCCACACATCCCAATATGCATATCTCACTTCATTTACATTAATCCCCGTCACATTTATTACCTCATAAACCTCCGCATATCTTAAATCATCATTTATTGAGTTCACCGCTATAAAGAGCTTCTTATCTCTAAACTTCTCATACGCATCTGGAGAGTTTCTTAGCATCCATCTCCGATCGATGACAATATACCTCACTCCATGTTCAACCGCCTTCCAATGAATCTCCGTTGAGTTTATGCCCCACTTAACCAGGTCATCGAATTTGAAGGGTTCAAGGCTCATCGCTCTCCCACCCTGATCGAAGCCTCCGAGAACCTGTTTCACATCAGGCTCGAAGGCGTTGAGCCACTGTGTCCCCCTGTAGTTGTCTCCATACATTACGTATACTCTATGGGAGTCGTTTAGGTGATCGGCGAGCCAGATGGCTGTCAGATATTCATCCGTCGTCCTGTAGGTGTCGTCGACGACGGTGTAGGAGGCGTAGGTTGGAAGATAGCTGTATAGTAGGAAGCCCCCTATGAGAATGGCGAGTGAGAGAGCCGCCCATCTCCCCATTCCCCGCTTGAACTCGACCTGCTCTTCCAGGGTTTTAATGGTGTAGGCTGAGAGGAGGGCTAAGGAGAAGCCTACGTCGAGTATAAGTCTCCAGCCTTGTAGGCCGATGATGTAGGCGATGGCCGTCGTTGATAGAAACCATATGGTTGGGGTGGCTCCCCTCCGATCTTGGAGTATAATCGTCAGGAGGGCGCCGATGAGGCCGAGGAGTGTTATGGGCAGCTGTATGCCTGGCATACAGCTGGGTGGATGGAGCTGGAATAGTACGTGGGTGAGGGGTGGTGGACGCCCCTTACCAACGGAGAAGTAGACGCCTATGCCGTGGGGGAGTATTGCTGGGATATACCACCAGAGTGTGAGGCCGAGGAGGCCCTCGACGCCCCATATTATTAGACGCCCCATCCTCTCCGGAACCGAGTACCTCTCGGGCTCTGGATCATGGGGGGCGAGTCCACCTCTGATGAGGAGGAAGGGTATGAGGAGGATTAGGAGGTCGATGGCTGAGAGCATGCTGGACAGCAGCACATAGGAGGCGGTGATTATCGAGGCCACCATATATCGCTTACGCCCCTCAGCCAGCGCTCTCTCAACGAAGTATAAGACCCAGGGGACTAGGGCTGTCCCCATCAAGCGAGCCGTCTCCCAATAGTGTCCCTGGAAGGAGACGACGTTGGCATGGGTTATGGACCAGATGACGGCTGCGAGGATTCCCGCTATCGGGGAGGAGAGGAAGCGAGAGGCGAAGAGATAGGTGCCTATGACATAGAGGGCGTAGTAGATAAGGCAGAGGGTATAGTAGGTGGTTAGGAGGTTCCCCGTCAGCCTCACGGCGATGTAGGGTATGATCGTCGATAGGGGCGGATAGAACCGGAGGAGTTCATAGCCGAAATACCAGACGGGGGTGTAGAGCCTAAAGCCATTCGAGAGTAGGATCCTAATCTTGGCTATGTAGAAGGCGACGGTGGCGTCGAGATGATCATGGGGATACCCCTCATGGAGGGTTCCTCTGAGTAAGAGGTAGCAGAGGATGAAGAGGGCGATGGAGCAGACAGCGTGGATGATCAAATCCTTAGTCGGCTTAGCTTTCTCTCGCTCCTTAGGTTCCTCCACCCCCTCGGCGATGGGTTTACCTGTCCTGACGAAGAGGTTGAAAAGCTCCTTTAAAGGCTGTAGGGATACGCCGGAGCTGTAGGCCATCTCCACATGCCTGAAACCCGTCTCATAGTCTCCGGCATCATAGTAGGCCCAGGCTAGGGCATAGTGGGCCTCACCCATCTCTGGATCGATGTCGAGGCATCTCCTCCACTCCCTCACAGCCCTATCCCGCTCACCCAGGGCGGCGTAGACGCAGCCAAGTCCGAAGCGAGCCTCCGCATCCATCGGGTCATGCCCCAGAGCCTGCTCGAAGAGGGCTCTAGCCTCCTCTAACCGACTCTGACGTATCAGATCTAGGCCCTCTTGGAATTCCTCACGTTTCAAACTCCTTCACTCTGGATTGAATGCTTCTAACCTTTGGGTGAGGAGGGGCGAAAAATATGTTTTATGAAGGATAAAACCAAGAGATAGAGTTGAATCCCATATTCATAGCCTAACAATCATCGACTTCTCCTCGGAGGAGAGATCGGAGGGTCTTCAGGAGTTCACTGACGATGATGGCGAGCATCACAAGATAGACGGCATCCATCCCGATCTGTTTTCGACCCTCCGGTTAAAAAGCTGTTGGAGATGCCAAAGCATTTTAAGTGGAAGACCCCCCTCAAGTTTGGTGTCGGGATGGTTGAGAAGGTCTCCATAGAGATCAGGAAAGACCTCTACGATAGAGTAAAGGAAGAGGTTGAGAGGAGTGAAGGGGAGTTTAAGAGCGTTGAGGAGTATATCGAATTCGTCTTGGAGGAGCTCCTAAGCGAGGAGGAAGAGGAGGAGGTCTACACAAAGGAGGAGGAAGAGGAGATCAAGAGGAGATTAAGGGCCTTGGGATACATCTCCTAAGCCTCAAGGGTTTGAGCCAGCCTCCCAGGGGGAGAAGTGGAGGCCTCCTCCCTCAGCCCCTCAACGAAGTCGGCGATCTTCCGAGTGATCTCCTCTATCGGCGCTGGGTCGCAGGAGACCCCGATGACGTATCCGCCATAGGGGAAGAGGAAGAAGTAGAGATCCTGGTAGTAAACGGCGGCGAGATTTAACCGTCCAACCCCCGATTCACCTTCAAACTGCCTGAAGGAGTCGACGACTATCGAAAAGATGATCTTCAGCTTATCCTCCTCATCCAACAAGACCTCAACAAGGCCTGGACGACTCTTCATGAGGGGGGCCACCCCAAA
>JAPDJB010000054.1 GCA_029259285.1 Candidatus Bathyarchaeota archaeon
CACAAAACTTCGCACCGAACGGCGGAAGATCTCGTGCTCTTCGGTGAAGAAATAATGGCCCATGTTTATATCACCCCCCGAAATTTACACTTATCATTCTCCTTGTTGAAGCATGGGAAGGATACTTTCATAATACTCTAACGAATCGGGATTGATCAGGGCATCCCTGTTCACAACCGGCCTCCCATGTATTATGTTGGTGACCGCACTCTCCACCTTCTTCATATTGAGGGTATAGGGAATGTCCGGTACCTCGATGATCAGAGCCGGAACGTGTCGAGGAGAGGCTTCCCGGCGAAGGGTTTTCCTTATCCTATCCTCCAGATCTTCCGTTAAGGTATATCCTGGATTGAGCTTAACGAACAGGATAATGCGTTGATCTTCCTTCCAGTTCTGCCCTATGGCCAGGCTGTCGGCCACCTCTTCCAGCTTCTCCAGGGATCTGTTCAGCTTCTCCTCCGGGATCTCGTCTCTCAGGGCCTCGATCCTCGCCTTCAGAGCCTCGATGCGTTTCTCGGTGTGGTTTAGGAAGCGTCCGATGCGCATCTCCCTCACCGGGGTCATCGCCACCTGGAGGAGGGCCCAGGCCCTGCCGAGGAGGCCCCTCGCCCATGCCAGCTCCCTGGCAGCCCCGTCTACGTCCCCCTCCTCCAGCAGCCTCTCGGCCTCCGCGAGGTGGGCCTCCGCCTCCTCCAGGAGGCTTAGGGCTTCGCCGACCTCATAGCCCTCCTCCAACTTCTCAGCCAGATCCCTGACTCTCTCCGCGAATTCATAGGCCCTCTCTATGGCCACCCTTAACCCCCTGATCTCCTCGGCTGCGGCCTCCGCTGGGGGTGGAGGCACCTCTTCCGAGAGGTGTTGGAGGGCCTCCTTGAAGTGTTTTAGGGCCTCCATGGCTTCCTCTATGGCTGAGTCCAGCTCCCCCTCCTCCAGGGCTTTCAGGGCCTCCTCTAGGGCTGTGAGGGCCGTCTCGTATCCCTCCATAGCCTCCTCGGGTATCTCCACCCCGGCTTGGGATAGCTGATCCAGCATCGCCTCCACCTCTCCTCGGCTCCGGTTAGCGATGTTGATCAGGTTCTCTGCGAGGGTGTTGAGGGCGGAGACGACGGTGAAGCTCCCCTCTGCGGTCTCTCCCTCCGCCTCCACATATACCTGGTAGATTCCCGGGGGGACATCGACCCCGAGGGTGAGAGTTATGGAGTATTCTCCCTCCTCATCGGCCTCTATGGTGGTGTTCAGCAGCGTCTCCCCGAGGCTAGAGATGACGACGAGGGAGACGTTGACGAGGGGCTCCGTCGATCCATGTATCATGACGGCTCCCCCAGGGCTTTGGTATCTCCCCTCTATCTCCAGCGTCAGCCCAGCCGCTGAGGTGGGGAGGACGGGTAGCAGTAGGGTCAGGAGGATGAGGATCACCGCCATCCGCTTCACACCGACACCGATGAGAGACTCCACATGGTGATATTAGAGGAACCCGGCGGAACCCTCTGAAACACCCGTTCCGCCTACCCTCCTCAACTTGATGAGGCTCTGCCCCCCAACCTTCCTCACCTCTATGAGCCCCTCCCGCTCAAGCCTCCTTATGAGCCTCCAGGCGCTGGTTCTAGGCATCTTGAAGCGCTCCCGGATGTCGGAGGCGAAGGCTTCACCCCCCACCTCCGCCAGGAACCTCAACACCTCCCTATCCTCAAATCTCAGGTGGGGATGCTCCTCCAAGAGGCCCTCCACGTCCACACCTCTATCCCCCCTCCTCCTTGAAAGGAGGAGGGCGAGGGCGGCGGCTGCCGCCAGGCCGCCGACTAAGGCGTAGAGATAGGGGGTTGGAGGCCGAGAGGCTTCTTCGGCCATCCCCTCCGCCTGGAGGGCTAGGGCCTCGGCCTCGCCGTAGTTTCCAGCCTCATAGGCCTCGGAGGCCTGCTTTAGAAGGGCCTCCGCCTCCTCCAGCCCCCGGGTTCTCCCCTCCTCCCTCGCCTTGGCTATGGCCTCCTCAGCCCCCTTGATGGCCTCCATCGCCCCCCTGGCCTCCTCAACGATCTCCTCCACCCTCTCCATCGCCTTCGAGGCGAACTCCTCAGCCTGGGTATACCGCCCCTCCTCCAGGGCCTTATAGGCCTCTTGGAGTAGGGCCTCGGCCTCCCCTAGGAGGAGGCCCTCGGCCTTCGCCTCCTCCAGCTCTGCCTCAGCTTCCTTGATGAGGGCGAGGGCGTGCTCCCTCGTCCCCACCAGGCCGATGGCGTAGTAGACCTCTATGGGGCCTGGGGGCATGATGAGGAGGGGGGAGTCATCCACCATGGTGAGGGAGAGGGGGACCTGGTTGAGGCCTGTTATGGCGGATCCCTCGGGTAGGATGAGGGTGGTGGAGATGGGGGCCTGGACGGAGAAGAGCCATAGGCGACCTGATTTGTTGGTGAGGTCTGGGGTTGTATAGGTGATGTGGGCGGATGTGGAGCCTAGGCTCTCCACCCTGATCCCACCCTCCACCTGGGAATAGTTGAGGGGTAGCCCCTCCTGATCCTCAACTATGAGGTCCTGATAGATCAGGCCGAAGAGGGTGATGTTCACCTCAACCCTCGTCGGATCGAGGGATACGAGGTAATCGACGGTGACATAGCCGTCTTCATAGACCTTAAAGGTCAGCTCTAGGGGGGTGTAGGCCCCCTGCTGCGCCTGGGGTGAGAGGAGGGTGAGGAGTATCAGCAGCAGGCTCCACATACCGTAGAAGAGGATGTTACCGCCATTTAAAGTATTATGAATCCATCATCTATCTAGAGCTGTGAGGCGCTCCTCAAACTCCTCCAGGTCATGGACCACATATCTCCCCCTCCTCTCCCTTCTTCGGTCTAGGTAGTAGGCCTCTATGCCGATCGATCGAGGGGTGAGGTAATCGAATCTCCAGTGGTCTCCCACATGGGCCATGGAGCTGGGCTTGACGTCGACGATGCCGCAGATACGCCCATAGAAGCCAGCTGTCTTCTTCACCTCGCCGAAATCCGATGGGGCTGAGAAGATGTAGGTGAAGAAGCCCTCTAGGCCTTGGAGCTGAACCTCCAGGAACTCCCTAATGGTGTTTGAGGTGACTATCAACCTGTAATCCTCGGAGAGCCTCTCCAGAACCCCTCTCACCTCCGGATATGGCTCTATGACACCTCGCCTCAGCTCTAGGAGCCTCCTCCAATCTCCTGGTAGATCCAATCTCCTAAACCAGTATTCGATGTCATACCACTCTGGACGCTCATCGCCGATCTCCATATACTCCTCGAAGACCCTACGCCTCGCCTCCTCCAGGGTTAGGCCATGTCGCTCGGCGTAGAGCCGTGGGATGTCGTACTCCCAGATAAGCTCGCTGAACCGAGGCGTTATGAGGGTTCCCTCCATGTCGAAGCTGACAACCTCTATCGGCATCTTCAGAGCATTAGGATGAGCCGCATTAAAGGGTTGTCCGAAACCATTATCCTGTTGAAGGGCTACCTGGATCAGATGGAGCCTCTAATCATAACCGCAGCCATAACGGGAGGGAAATATGTCTCCAAGGCTGAGATATCTTATGTTCCCTGTTCAGTCGACGAGATCGTTGAGGAGGCCCTAAGATGCGTAGAGGCTGGATTAACCGGTATCAGAGGGTTTAATATCGACGGCGGATGAGATGGGGATGGGTGAATCCTTGCCCCTCCTCATCGGAACCAGTGGCTGGAGCTATGATGAGTGGGTTGGCCCCTTCTATCGAGATGGGCGGGGTATGCTCCGACGTTATGTCGAGGTCTTCCCCACCGTCGAGATAAACTCAACCTTCTATAGATATCCCTCCTCCAGGATGGTTAGGGGCTGGTATAGGTACGCGCCGCCAGGCTTCGTCTACGCCGTTAAATTGCCGAAGGTCATCACTCATGATAAGTGGCTGAGGCTGGAGGAGGGGGTTGAGGAGGATTTAGAGCGTTTCCTCAACCTGATGAGGCCGCTGGCTGAGAAGTTGGGGCCGATCCTCATACAGCTTAGACCGAAATTCAGCTATGAGCGTCATCTGGAGAATCTTGAGCGTTT
>JAPDJB010000140.1 GCA_029259285.1 Candidatus Bathyarchaeota archaeon
ATATCAATCATTGTTGTCCTTCTGTCTTTAAATTTGAATCCTAGTTCTCGGAGTGGTATCTCCTTAATTTTAAGGTATAGTACTGGGATGATTATTAGTGCTAGTTCTCCTATTGTGGAGAAAGCGAGCAGTTCAGGCGTTACTCCTAGGGTTAATGATGGTTCATAGGTCATCTTTTGAAGGCTGAAGCTCCATTGAATTTTCAAGAGTGAAAAGGGGTTGGTTAAACCTATTATGAAGAAGCCTACCATGAATAGTACGTTCTGAAACACAAAGAGGAGAAAGATTGAGGCTGTAAAGCCTAGGATCGCCGCTGCCCACCCCCACGGTACCGTAGCTCCCCCTCTGGCCTTAACGTCTCCATTATGGCAGTTGCCCCTGTTCCCGTTTGGCTGCTCGTTTCGCGTTGAATACCCGCCTTTGTCATGGTTCAACGCTGTTACGCTCCTACCTCTTTACTACTTCAACTATTTTTTGCGTTTTCACGTCTATGAGCCCCTTCTCCGTGATTTTCAAGAATGGTATGACCGGTAGGCTTACGAACGAGAGCGTCATGAATGGGTCGTGTAGCGTGCATCCTAGCCGCCTCACGGCGTTAAACGCCTTCTTTCTTTTCTTGATGACGTTGTCAGCCGTTTCAACACTCATCAACCCTGCCACCTCTAAGGGTATTTCCCCCATGATCCTGCCCTTGTCGGCGACGCAGATCCCCCCCTGCATCTCGATTATCCTGTTAACCGCTACCGCCATGTCTCTCCAGTCTGCTCCGACCACTACAAGGTTATGCGAGTCGTGTGCTACAGTTGAAGCTATGCTCCCCGACCTTAAACCGAAGCCCTTAATGAAGCCTAACCCTACCTCCCCGGTTCCCCTGTGCCTCTCCAAGACGGCGACTTGCAACACATCCATCGAAGGATCAGGGATAATCATCCCATCAACTACTGGCAGGAACGCTTCCTCCTCCCCTGTAACTAGGCTTCCCTCCTCCACCTTTATAACCCTCACTCTCGCCTTATTGCCTTCGCATTTAACCGCGAAAACCTCGGGTTTCACTTCCTGTTTAACGTGGACGCTTCCCCTCATAGCATCTGAATACCTAAAATCCTCTATTTTAAGCTTTAATTTCCCCTTTTCAGCGGCGATCTTCCCGCCGACTATAACCTTTTCAACGTGTACTTTCTCTAAATCATCTACCAGCACTATGTCCGCTCTCCTACCAGGAGCTATTCCCCCCAGTACATCATCAACGCCTAGATACGTCGCAGGGTTTAAAGTAGCCATCTGATACGCTTTAACAGGTTCGACCCCTTCCTCGATACTTCTCCTGATGAGGAAGTTAACGTGTCCCTCCTTAAGTTCCTCAGGGCTCTTATCATCAGATGCTAAAAGGCAATTCCTAGTGTCAAGCCCCATTTCAACGATAGGTTTCAGTAGGTCTGAAAGGTTCTTCGACGCCGTTCCCTCCCTCACCATCAGGAACATGCCTCTTCTAAGCTTCTCCACCCCCTCGCTACCAGCAACGCTCTCATGATCTGACCTCACCCCTGCTGCAATGTAAGCGCAAAGCTCCCTACCTGAAAGCCCGGGGCAGTGCCCGTCAACGACTCTGAACTCTTTAGCGGCTTTAAGCTTGGCAACGACATCCGCGTCGAGACCCAAAACCCCCGGGAAATTCATCATCTCAGCGAGCCCTATAACCTCCTTCTCCCCCTTCAACTCGTTGATCTCCCTAACTCCTATAACCCCTCCAGAACCTCCAAGCCGTGGATCAGATGCAGGGACACAGCTAGGTATCACTATGAAAAAGTTTATTGGAAGCCTTCTAACCTCACGGATAACCTCCCTTACACCGTTAACCCCCATGACATTAGCTATCTCATGTGGATCCCAAACAATAGTTGTCGTTCCGTGAGGGATGCACAGCCTAGTAAACTCCGTAGGCGTAATCTGGCTGCTTTCAATATGAATGTGAGACTCGAAGAATCCTGGTGAAATATACATTCCCTCCCCGTCCACTTCCACCGTGTCCTTGCCTATGTGATCTGATACGTCACCCACACAGACTATGATATCCCCTTTAACCGCCACGTCACCTTTCTCCAGCTCCCCCGTGAACACGTTTACCAGTTCCCCGTTGAGAATTACAAGGTCAGCCTTAACCTCCCCTAAAGCTGCCTTAATAACCTCCTCTAGCCGCATCCTCACCACCATCCAGCCGAGTAGGGACCAGCCAGAAGCGCTAAAAGCCCAAACAGAGCCCCGATCTTATCCAGTAAGCTCGCCCTGCTCTGCTCTCTCTTAGAAGAGTACCTTAAAAGTATGAGTATAGTTGAGGCTGCTACGGCCGCGACTCCCGGGAGGTAAAACGGGTAAAACCAGAATCCAAGAAGCTTCCCCCACACATTGTAGGAGTCCAAGATAGGGCAGAGCGTGAAGCTAACTATACCAGCGACGTTGAAAGCAGCCCCCACAGCAGAGGCAACCCTCAACCCATAAAGCCTAGCTATTGTTTTGGCGTCTCTAAGCCTGTCTCCTTCAACGTCTTCCATGACCTTTATTACCTCGCGTCCCTGCAAAACGCAGAAAGCTGTGAAGAAGAAAAGTAGAACCATCGGGGGAATCGAGAAGAAGCCGTAGTCGCTTGACACGACGAGCGACCCGTAAATGTAGCCGAAAGCGAAGCTGAAAGCCACCACGAAATTGCCGAGCAGACCTAGAACCTTAACCTTAGCGGCGTAAAGCAGGCCCATAGCAGAGAAGACTACGGCTAGGATTCCCGAGGGAAGGCTTATCAGGAAAGCGAGCACGCATCCTCCAGCCCAGAGGGTAGCCGTGAGAAATTTAGCCTCCCTTACCGTCATGGCGCCACGCGGTAGAGGCCTATTAGGCTTGTTAATCCTGTCGACCTCTATATCGTATATGTCATTCACAACGTTTCCAGCCGCTGCTATGAGAACGTAAACGAAGTATGCGAGAATCGCCATCTCCCAAAACCTGCTGGGAAATATCCAAATCCTAGCCCACATCCAGTCTAGAAACCTCAACCCGTAGAATACTTTAGCAACTTGGACCGAGGACAGGACTGTCAATCCTCCCATGAAACAATTGTGCGGGCGGGTGATCTCTAGGTAAGCTCGAGGCTCCATACAACCACCCTGCGGCAGGCAAGATAACTACCTGAAATTTTTTCCTTAAAAACATTCACTATCCTGTTTCGGAAAGCATCCAACACCAATCCGAACGCTTATGCATCCCCTTCCGCCTCAAAAAGATTTTTATTTTTTCCCTCGTTTATATGTGCCAGTCAGACTTGCCTCCTAAAAACCTTCAAGGTGGATGGTAGAGATTTTCACTCCTCTCCCATTAGAAGACCTCTGGAGAATCGTAGCATCAGAATTCAGGGTCACAGACGGCTTCCTGGACGCTGAGGGAATTCCGACGTTCATCCTCCCCCCAGACCAAGAAACCAAAGAGCCGTTCAAGCGCCTCCTAGAAAAACTAGACTTATATAATCTCCTAGCAATGATGCGCTACGCAAGTTCCGAGGCAGTCTACACCGGATACCCGACATACCCGGCGAAGCCATCTGAAAAGGTGATCGTCCTGAGGATCCTCCCCAAGGAAGAAGGGAAGCCTGGAAACCCCATAATAAACGTTCTGCTTCTAATAGTTACGACAGCAACAATAGTCTTAGCAGGATATTACCAGGCGGAATCCTTTAACAACACCTCCCTCTTCTTCTTATTCTTCTTTAACCTACCCTTACCCTACGAGTCCCCCATCGTGACGGCCATCTATTACACTCTAGCAATCTACGGAATAATTGGCCTCCATGAGATGGCCCATTACTTGACCGCGAAGATGAGGGGGGTCGAAGCATCCCTTCCCTACTTCATACCCGGCTGGCCGTTCGGCACGTTCGGCGCCGTGATCATGCAGAAGTCGCCCATAACCAACAGAGATGAACTCTTTGATTTAGGGTTCAGCGGCCCTATAACCA
>JAPDJB010000077.1 GCA_029259285.1 Candidatus Bathyarchaeota archaeon
GTCGACCCAAACCATGCGACGGGCGTCGTCATGTCCGTTCCAGCCCACGCCCCCTACGACTTCATAGCCCTGAAGCATCTCCAGGGCCTATCGAACACGGCTCTTAAGAGGATGGGGCTGAGGCCAGGCGACGTGAGACCTCTGAAGCCGATAGGAATCATAGAGGTTCCTGGATACGGTGAGTGGCCGGCGGCTGAGGTCGTAGAACGCATGGGCATAGAGGCCCAGGATGATCCGAGGCTGGAGGAGGCGACTAAGGAGGTCTATGGGGAGGAGTTCAGGAACGGCCTCATGAGGGGGAACACCGGAACCTATGCGGGTATGAGAGTTGAAGCCGCCAGGGAGGCTGTGAGGAAGGACCTCATAGCGGAGGGGAATGCCACAACGATCTATGAGTTGGTGAAGCCCGTCTACTGCCGCTGCGGGACGGAGGTGGTAGTCAAGATCTTCGAGAATCAGTGGTTCATAAACTACGGCGATCCAGATTGGAAGAAGCTGGCCCATGAGAACCTCGATGAGATGACCATAATCCCAAGGGAGTTCAGGCAGGAGTTTGAGAATGTCATCGACTGGCTGAAGGCGAAGGCCTGCGCCAGGAAGGTTGGCATGGGGACAAGGCTCCCCTGGGCGCCGGACTGGATCATCGAAGCCCTATCGGATTCGACCATCTACATGGCCTACTACACCGTCGTGAGGCATCTGAAGCGTCTTCAACCAGACCCCGAGACCCTCGATGTGGAGTTCTGGGACTACATCTTCCTCGGCGAAGGCTCGGCGATGAGGGTCTCGGAGAAGACTGGCATCCCCATAGAAGAGTTGGAAAAGATGCAAAACGAGTTCCTATACTTCTATCCGCTTGATGCGAGGCATTCAGGTCGAGACCTAATATCGAATCACCTAACCTTCATGATCTTCAACCACACAGCCATCTTCCCCAGGGAGCTATGGCCGAGGGGCATCTACGTCAATGGAAGCGTCCTCATGGAGGGGCAGAAGATGAGTAAGTCTCTGAAGAACATCATCCCCCTCATAGAGGCCATAAGGGAGTTCGGAGCCGACCCGCTGAGGCTGTCTCTGATGGCGACGGCTGAACCAATAAAGGATGCAGACTTCAGCCGAAGCCTGGCGAAGTCCATGAGGGAAACCCTTGAAAGATTCTATGACAGGGTGATGGAGGCCGCCAAGAATCAGGGAGACCCCTCAGCTCTGAGGGACATAGACCTATGGATGCTGAGCAGACTCCAGCGACACATAGCCGAGGCCACAGAGGCGATGGAGGAGCTGAAGGTGCGGAGGGCCATACATGCCATCCTCTACGACATGAATCAAGACCTCGAATGGTATCTACGCCGAGTAGCCCCACAGAGAGAGCAGCGATCCAAGGCCATAAACTACGTCCTACGGAAAGTGGCCGAGGCCCAGGTGAAGATGCTGGCACCCTTCACACCACACCTCTGCGAGGAACTCTGGGAGGCCCTAGGCGGCGAGGGCTTCGTCTCCACAGCCCCCTGGCCAAAGGTCGAAGAGAGCCTCATAAGGCCGGATCTAGAGGAGAAGGAGAACATCATAAAGACCTGCCTCGACGACATACAGCACATACTGAGGGTGACGGACATACAGCCTCAGCATATACACCTATACACGGCGACGAGTTGGAAGTGGAAGGTCTACCTCAAAGCCCTGGAGCTGGCCCAGGCAGGGGAGCTAGATGTCGGAAACCTCATCAGGGAATGCTTCAAGGACGAGGAGTTGAGGGTACGAGCAAAGGAAGTCCCAGAGTTCGCAAGAGCCATCGTCGAGGATGTGACTAAGACCCCCGAGCATCAGATAAAGACGAGATTGGAGATGGGCATCGTCAACGAGCTGACGGTGCTGCAGGACGCAGCAGACTTCCTAAAAGCCGAGTTCAACTGTGAAGTCTCCATCTGCGGAGAATCAGACCCCTGGATAAAAGACCCAGAGGGGAGAGCCAAGAGGGCCAAACCATACAGGCCTGCGATATACATCGAATAACCTAAAATTGGTTTTTGAACCCCTATTAGCCATGCATTGGGTCCCGATGCATATTAAGGGTCAGATGGGCCCCTGCGGAATCATCTGCGCCGACTGCGACCTCGGAAATGGAATGGTGGCGGAGACCGCTAAGAGGCTTAAGGGATACCTCACCCTCTACGGCGTGGAGGAGTGGGCGAGACTTCTACCAGGTGGCGACGAGATAGACTTCAAAGCCCTCAACAAGGCTCTGAGCTGGCTGGCGGAGTATATGGGGTGCCAGGGCTGTGAGAGGGGTGGAGGGCCGCCGGACTGCCCCATAAGACTCTGCGCCAGGGAACACGGCTATGAACTCTGCTCTAAATGTCCAGAGCTGGAGGGCTGCACCAAATTCAACTGGCTGGGAGAGTATGGGGTGCAGCTGAGGGGGAAACTCCTCGAGGCGAGGGGAAAATCGAAGGAGGAGCTTCTAAGGGGGCTCCAGGGGGAGCGTTAAGGAGCTCGGCATCCATTTAAGTTTTGAGGGACACCCTCTCTTGATATGGTGCAGGTCTCGATAGTCATCGGAAGCGAATCAGACCGAGAATTGGCTGAGAAGGCTTCAGGCATACTAACCGAATTGGGGATAAAACATGAAATAGTCGTCTACTCGGCTCACAGAGACCCCGAGGGCTTAAAGCGATATTTGGAGGAGGTCGATGCGGAGGTCTTCATAGCCATCGCAGGACTCTCAGCCGCCCTGCCAGGCTTCATAGCGGCTCACACCCTCAAACCCGTCATAGGGGTTCCGAGGGCTGTTAGGCTATTGGGCCTCGACGCCCTATTATCGATGGTTCAGATGCCGACGGGCGTCCCCGTCGCAGTTGTGGGAATAGACTCAGCGAAGAATGCAGCCCTCCTGGCGGCTGAGATACTGGCGCTGAAGGAGGAGGGGATCAGGGAGAGGCTGAAGGCCTATAGGGAGGGGCTTAAAACCTCCTCTCAACGTAGTTGACGACCGACTCCAAGATTAGGCGTCCATCCCCATATCGGGGAGGATCCTCATACCTCGTCCAGTCGGGGAGCTGCCATCCATAGTAGGCCCTCTCAGGGTGAGGCATCAAACCGAGGACGTTTCCCTCGGGATTACAGATGGCGGCGATGTCGTGAAACGACCCATTAGGGTTGAGGGGATACTCCCCCTCAGCGTAGGAACCATCAGGCCTGGCGTAGCGGAGAACCAATTGATCATTCTCGTAGAGCCTTCGGAGATACTCCCTCTCCAGATCCCTGGGCAGTAGGAAGCGGCCCTCACCGTGGGCCACGGGAATCCTCAGCACCGCATCCCTTGGAATGGAGGCCGTCAAATGACAGCCGCCTCGGTTTACATGCCTCAGATAGACCCATCGGCAGTGGTAGCCCCCAGGGACATTGTTGGCGAGAGCCGCCTGTGGATAGGGGGATTTACCCTCGAAGCCTGGTAGGAATCCGGCCTCAACGAGGAGCTGGAAGCCGTTGCAGATGCCGAGGACGGCCTTCCCCTCATCAATGAAGTGTTCAAGGTCTCTGCCGATGTGGTATTCACACTCCTTAGCCCAGATGGCTCCACTTCGAACATAGTCGCCGTAGCTGAAGCCCCCTGGGAAGACAAGGATGTCATACTCCTCCAGGTTTCGCTCCCTAAACACCCTCTGGGTGTGGAGAACCTCAACCTGGACTCCGAGGTCTCTGAAGACCCTCGCCGTCTCAGCGTCACAGTTGGTTCCAGGAGCTCTCAGGATGAGAACCCTGATTTCACCCCTCTTCATCGCTACGCCCCCAATGGAGTCTTCCAAGCCTCGATGAGCTCCTCTAAGCCGAACTTGATCAGAGGCTCACCTCCGCTTAGGATGATGAGGTTCTCCTCCTCTACGACTCGCCCTATCCTGGCGTGGGGTGAATCGGCCATCAACTCCTCGAACTCGGATTCACGGCTCTTAGGG
>JAPDJB010000131.1 GCA_029259285.1 Candidatus Bathyarchaeota archaeon
GTCCTCGCCTCCCAGACGTCTCCGAATCCCTCCCTCAGCTCCTTCAGCAGCTCGTAGCCATATCTAGGGCCTCTGGTGAGCTGTAGGAGCATCAATAGCTGTATTGGGCTGAGCCGCTCGGGCTTCCCCATAGTAGACCTCAACTCAGTAGGCCTCAACCTATCTATCAGATAAAAACCTTCCCCTCCAAGCATACATATGCTCATAGAGGGCCTCAAACGCCTCGTAGATGAGGCCGAACCCTATAGGGAATTGTTCACGATCCCCGCTGAGGCTCGCATGGGGGTGAGGCTCATCGACTCTGGGGAGGAGGCCACCCTCATATTCGCTGAGCGGGGCGTAGAGGTCGCCGAGGGATTGGAGGAGCCGGACATAATGCTGATGATGGGGAGCTCCACCTTCAGGCAGATCCTAAACGGCGAGGCAGACTTCGGAGCCCTCATCTCCAGATCGAGGGTCGAGGAGGAGCGGCCCATAGGGGTTGAGATATTAAACCCCGAGAACTATCACGCCATCGAGGCTCTGAGGATGTGCCTCCTCCTCTTCACCCCCAGCCGATTGAAGGTTAAGAGGCTGAGAGCTGAGCTGGCCGGAGAGGCCCATGGAGGCCACCCAATACCCCTCCTCTACTGGAATGGCGTGAGGGCCGCATGGTATCACCTAAATCGAGGTGAAACCCTAAACCCAGAGGGGGAGCGAGACCCCTACCCACAGCTCCTCATCGCCCTCAGCGGACATGGAAGGCTGAGGCTTGATGAGGGGGAGATAACCGTCGAACCTGGATCAGCCATATACATACCACCCAACAGCCTCCACCAACTCAAAGCTGAATCCGACTTGGAACTCCTATGGATGGCGTGGAGAACCCCATAGAGGGAGGGGGTCGTTCCAAGGGGAGCCTTCTGCAGAGGCCTTTAGATACTGGGAGCCTCCTAATCCGCCAATTTCCCCTGGATTTCACATCCTTGTTCACACCCTATACAGCGCTTATATAATCGCTTAAGGGAGTATAAGGTGATGAAGTGTGATAGGTGTGGTAGGGAGATACCCGATGACTCCAATTACTGCCCCTACTGCGGCGCGAGGATCGGAGGCCGCTGGGAGGAGTTCCAGGTAGAGGCTGAGGGCCTCGTCGCAAAGGTGAAGCAGCTGCTACGGGAGGGGAATGTCAGGAGGATCGTTGTCAGAAACCCAGAGGGAAAGATCCTGCTGGAGATCCCCGTCACAATAGGCGCCATAGGCGCTCTCATAGCGCCTTATCTAGCCGCCCTCGGAGCGATAGCGGCCTTAGTGTCGAATTGCACCATAGCGGTTGAGCGGCGTGAGTAGATTAGAGTTCGAAGCGCTTTATTATCCGTTCACCCCCCTCCCCTATGATGGCCTCGACGTGGATATAGTCCTCTAAGCCGCTCCCCTTTATCTTAGCCCCCAGGAGATTGTCAACCTGGAATATGCCTGCGGGATTCGTCATCTTCACCCTAATCAATATGGGCTTCTCCTCCCCCTCCTCTATCTCCACCTCCTCTATTGAGAGCGCTGAGACTGAGTGGATGTCAACCTTACCGGCCTCGAAGGGGATGCGTGAACGCCCCTTCTCCATATCCAGCGCATCGGCAACCTTAACGATGCCGGCCTCCAGGGTCAGCGGCTTCCTGGGTGTGTGATGGCAGAGGATGGCGTGGAGCACCTCCGATTCAATTATCACAGCCTCCTCGGGATTGTAGACGGATGGGAGGTATCTGCGGAGAATCCCCTGAGCCAACTGGACGCTGAAGTATTCATGTCCCTCCCTGATGATGGACATGCCTATGTCATGGAGTATGGCTGCGAGGAAGACGATGACCTCGGCATCCTCAACGCCGAGGCCGTAATCCCTAACGACGCTCGGCTCCACACCCCTCTCGACGAGGATCCTCAGCATCTTCAAGGCGGCGTTGGCGACGATCTTCGCATGGACAGACCCATGATCGCTGTAGCCCATGCGATCTATGGCGGTGACGTTGGCGCACCTCCACAGCGTCTGGAGCTCCAAGTCGTTGTCCACTAGGCCTATAAGTCTCTCCAATTTCCGATTATCCCTAATTGGAATTCTAAGTATGTTCCTGACTGTTCCCATGTTTACACCTATAAACCCTATATGGTATATCTCTCTCGCATGATTCGCATCATACCCCTCAGGGGCATGCCCATCGTCGAAGAGGGCGACGATGTTGGGAGACTCATCGTCGAAGCCGCTGAGAGACAGGGGACGCCGATAAGAGATGGAGACATAGTTGTCGTCACCCACATCATCGTCTCCAGGGCTGAGGGGAGGATCGTAGACCTAGAGGCCGTCAAGCCATCGGAGGCAGCCGTCCGAATCGCAGCCTACACGGGTAAAGACCCGAGGCTTGTTGAAGTCGTCCTCAGCGAGTCCAGAGCCATTAGGAGGATGGCTCCAGGAGTCCTCATCACAGAGACGAGGCAGGGCTTCGTCTGCGCCAACTCCGGCGTGGACAAATCAAACGTCCCAGGCGAAACCATCGTGGCCCTACTACCCGAAGACCCAGATGAGTCGGCGAGGAGGATTAGGGAGCGGATAGAGGAGCTGACGGGTAAGCGGATTGCCGTCATAGTCTCCGACACCCATGGAAGAGCTCATAGGGATGGGGAGATCAACGTCGCCATAGGGGCCTCAGGCCTTGAGGTCATCAGGGATCGAAGGGGTGAACACGACCTCTTCGGCTACGTCCTCCAGGTGAAGAGGACGGCCATCGCCGATGAGTTGGCCTCGGCCGCTGAGCTGGTCATAGGGCAGGCGGATGAGGGGATACCCGCAGCCATCATCAGGGGATACACCTATAAGCCTTCCGAGACCTCCAGAGCCTTGGAGCTGGTTAGGCCTAGGGAGCGAGACCTATTCCTATAGCATAATCTTCTTAGGCTTAGAGGTCAACTTCAGAGGGGAGCCTTGGTCTACTGTTGGAGATGTGGAGAGGAGAATCCCGACGATGCGGTTCACTGTAAGAAGTGCGGCGCCCTTCTAAAGCCTAAGCCCTACCGTGGACACTATGAGGAGGAGCTATGCTTCGGCCCCGAGCGCAGACCCTTCTGGGGTCTCATCTTCGGCCTCCTCATCGTCCTCGCAGGCCTCATCTGGCTGTTGGAACCCTACGTCCCATGGCTGACCTGGAGAAATGTCTGGCCCATCCTCGTCATCCTCTTCGGCATATACATCATACTCAAAGCCCTCGGAATGTGGAGGTAGGCCGACCCTAAAGGGGCATGGCTCTCCACAGTTGAGGCATACGACTTCATGTTCCCACCTCGACAACTCGACGCGGGTTATCATCCATAGGAGGGAGAAGCCGAGGGCTAGGAGACCGAGGGTGAGGCCTCCAACCCCGCAGGCTGAGAGGAGGGTTAAGGCGAATCCTACGGGGAGGATGGCGTTGAGGAGCAGTCTCAGATGGGGAGGACGCCCCCTGATGAGGGGGTGTAGGAGGCCGATGGAGACGAGGATGAGACCTGAAAGGGGAAAGGCGGAGAGGGGATTTGAGCCGAGGACGATGAACGCCAGGGAGATGAGGATGCCCACCACGAGGCCGAGGCATCCAGCGCATAGGGTTTTATCCCCAACCCAGATCTCATGACCCCTAAATCCATCGCAGAGGGGATGATACCCATGAATAAGCCTGAGACCTAGGAGAGTTGAGACTCTTGAGGGATCGTCGGAGACTCGACGGTGTAGGCAGAGGTCAGGTCTCAGGGCCGCGACAATGCCGAGGAGGGCGACGAAGGTGAAGAGGATTCTGGGTATGAGGCAATCTTCGCAGCCCCCTCTCGGCGTGGAGATGGCTATGGAGGAGATGAGGAGGGCTGTGAGGGATAGGAGCATCAGCAGCTTCGTCGACAGCCTCATATCAACGACCTCAACCAGCTCCTAATGGCTCTGCCGGCGA
>JAPDJB010000025.1 GCA_029259285.1 Candidatus Bathyarchaeota archaeon
TTCGAGGAGTATATACGCATACTGCTGAGGGGGATGGGCCACAGGGTGGAGGGGAACAAGATTCTCAGGGGTAGATGCGCCACCCATGAAGTCGACGGCATAATACACATGGGAGATGAAACTCTCTACCTGGAGGTGAAGCACCACTCGAATTCGCATACATATACGCCCTTCGAGGTAGCCCTCGCAGCGAAGGCGAAGTGGGACGACCTACTGGAGGGCTATAGGATGGGGCTGAACCCATACAGGATCGATGGAGTTCTCATCGCCACGAATACGAAGCTGACGATGCATGCCAGGAGATACGCTGACTGCGTCGGCATAAAATACCTCGGCTGGAACACCCCTGAGAGTGGAGGCATAGATCAGCTCATCGAGGAGACTGGGCATTACCCGATCACCATGCTGAAAAGCCTCAGCCAAGGGGAGTTGGAGGCCCTCTCAACGAGGGGGATACTCACCCTTAAACAGCTCCTCTCAGCCCAGCTTCCGCCCTCCATTCCATCCTCCAGGGCCTCAAGGCTGAGGGGGGAGGCGAGGAAGATATTGGAGCTGGCTGGGGGGACGCCTCCCTAAGATTCTCCAAACAACCTTCTCCAGGGTTCTCAGCTTCATCCCTCGTATATCCTACCCCCCTCCCTCTCGCTGCTTCGAAGACGCTCCCACATCTCCCTCGCCATCTCATCAGCCATAGGAGTCGGATAGCGACGGGTGACGCAGCCGAGGCATAGCTCATCTCGGCTTAGGCCCGTCGCCTTCACATAGTCATCTATGGGCTGATAGTTGACGCTGTCAGCCCCGATCTCCTCAGCTATCTCCTCAGGAGTCCTCCAAGCCCCTATGAGCTCGCCGTATGTGGCCATGTCGATGCCGTAGAAGCAGGGCCCTATGATTTGTGGATATGTGATGAAGAGGTGGATCTCCCTGGCTCCAGCGGCCCTGAGGCGTCTAACCACAGACCGAGTTGTGTCACCCCTGACGATGCTGTCATCTATAACAGCCAGACGCTTACCCCTGATCTTCCTCCCGAGTATATTCACCTTTCTGGAGAGGATGAGCTCCCTCTCCTCAGCCTTTGAGATGAAGGCCCTCTGGGTGACGTATCTATGCCTCCTCGTCGCCATCTCCCAGGGGAGACCCGATGCGATGTGGAAGCCGTAGGCGGCGTCATTCGCCGTCTCTGGGAGCGAGATGACGATGTCGCATCTTGAGGCTATGTCATCGAACCTCTCAGCGAGGTTCATGCCGAATTGGACTCGGGCCTCATAGACGTAGCGGTCGTTGAAGAGGGAGTCTGGCCTGGCGAAGTAGGCGAACTCGAAGGCGCAGAAGGCTCTCCGACCGCTATGTCTAACTCTCTCCCTGTGAAGACTCCCCTCCTCGATCCAGAGTAGCTCCCCTGGAGAGACCTCGCCGCAATAATCCAATCCATTTATGTCTAGGCCTACGCTCTCAGAGCTGAAGGCCTTTATGCCTTCGCCGCAGCCGTGGCATAGGGGCTTTATACCTAGGGGATCCCTGAAGGCTAGGAGGGTTCCATCATCTATCAGGCAGACAGTTGAGTAGGCCCCCTCCACCTGATCCATGCAGAGCTTAACGGCCTCCTGTATGGAGGACTCCTCCTCTAATGCTCTGAGGAGCAGCCTATTCAGGGCGTGGGCATCCGATAGGCCTTCGGGTAGGCCTAGGGAGCTGCGTAGCTCCCCCATATTCACGATGTTTCCATTGAAGGATAATGCGATGGAGCGTCGACTGCCACGCTCCAACACTGGCATCGCATTCCTCCGCAGCGACTCCCTATCGACTGAGCCTGAGGTTGTATACCTGACATTTCCGATTCCCAGCCTCCCTGGGAGGCTCTCCATAAGGGTCTTAAGCTCCTCCCCTGATAGGGCTGGTATCATACCCAGCTCCCTGTATAGCCGTATGCCATCGCTGAGGGCGGCGAAGCCATGGCTTTGATGGCCGCGGTGATTCTGAGCTAGCAGCCCCCAATATAGGTAGGGGAGGGCCTCACCATCTTCGACGTATATGCCATAGACGCCGCAGCTTTCATTGAGACTCATCGGATAGCTCCTCCATAACCTCATCGACGGTTTTGAGGTCGAAGGCGTCTAAGGGGCGACGTCCACTGAGAACCTCATAGGAGGCGACGCATCGCTTCGAGACCTCCCTGACAACGGGGCCTGGAATCTCAGGTGGCTCCCCGTCTCCGGTATAGCCGATGCGGCGTAGATACTCCCTCAGGAACTCCTTGTCGAGGCAGTGGGCCTCCTGAGGTCTGCCAGGCTCATAGCGGCGCATATCCCAGAACCTCGCCGAGTCATGGGTTGGAGGCTCATCTATCTGGATGAGGATGCCCCTCCACCTCCCAAACTCAAGTTTAAAATCGGGTATTATGATCCCCCTCCTCTCAGCCTCCCTGCGATAATACTCGAAGAGGCTGTAGGTCGCCTCCTCAAGCTCACTCCACTCATCCCTGGTGACAAGACCCCTATCAATGGCCTCGCTCTTGGACAGCTCGACGTCATGTCCCACCTCGCTCTTCGTCGTCGGCGTCAATATCACCTCGGGCAGCTCCTCAGCCATCTGCAGGCCGTTTGGAAGCTTGACGCCGCTGATGACCCTGACGCCGCGCCTATAGGCTCTCCAGGCTGAGCCGTAGAGGTAGGCCCTGCATATCCACTCGATGTCTATCCGCTCAGCCTTCACAACCCGCATGGTTCTCTCATCGACTGATTCGATGAAGTGATTTGGGAAGATGTCCTTAGTCTTCTGAAACCAGTAGACCGAGAGGGCGTGGAGGCTCACCCCCTTATGGGGTATCAACGTTGGATAGACGACGTCGAAGGCAGATATGCGGTCTGTCGCTACGAGTAGGAGCTCCTCCCCCAGATCATAGATGTCTCGAACCTTCCCCCTCCTCAATAGGCGTCTCCCAGGGAGGTTTGAGGCCCTTAGAACCTCGACGTATCCAGGGCCGAGGGGGTCTGGGACGAGATGGGACTCCTCCAAATCCGCCCCTCCAACGCTCAACTCTAAACCCACACTCGATTATATCAAGGTTGTTCACAACCGGTTAAGACTTAAGGGCTTAAACCCATGTTGAAGAGGGTTGGTCTCAAGCAGATTTAAGGAGTGGTTTCAGGAGGTGGTTAAACCCCTCGCTCAGCTTCTCTCGGATATTGGGCTGAGGCCTAATCATCTAACCCTCCTTGGACTCTCGATCTCGACGCTCTCCGCCCTCTGCTACCTAAACCTCCATAGGGCTGTTTGGATGCCCCTGGCGGCCTCGCTTCTACTCCTCCTCTCAGGTCTAATGGACGCCCTCGACGGGGTTCTAGCCAGGATTAGGGGTGAGGCCTCACCCCTGGGAGGCCTCCTAGACTCCCTCGCCGATAGATACTCAGACGCCATACTCCTGGCCTCCATCACGGTTGCAGGCCTCTGCCCTCCCATCTATGGTCTAGCAGCCCTCGCAGGCTCGCTTCTAGTCAGCTATTCCAGAGCTAGAGCCGAGGTTGAAGGCGTCTCGATGGCGGGCGTCGGCCTAGCTGAGAGGGGTGAGAGAGTTATATTGCTATCGATCTCGACTCTCCTCACCTACCTAAAGGCTGAGGCCCTCCCCCTCTGCATCCTCCTATTGGCTCTTCTCACCCATCTCACGGTGCTCCAGAGGGCCCTACACGCCTATAAGGCCCTCAAACTTAACGCCTCCTGATAGGCGCCCTAAGTTTCCTCTCCTCCTTTGACCTGATCTTCACTATGCCATAGTGGACGGCGCAGCTTATACAGGCGTAGCGGGTAACCTGATACCTGGAGATCCTCGCCCCCATCTTCTTCAACTCCTTCCAAAGTCGGGGATCGACAACGGAGCTCCATCGGGTTATCTTCTTCGCCTTATCCCGTGGGACGAGGGCCCCGCAGTAGC
>JAPDJB010000075.1 GCA_029259285.1 Candidatus Bathyarchaeota archaeon
CTCCCTTATCTCCCGTTTCTGCTCCTCACTGAACTTGTCTCCGTACTCCTTCAACGTCTTCTCCGTCGTGTATAGCAGGTCATCAGCCAGATTCCTGGTCTGAGCCTCCTCCAGCGCCCTCTTATCCTGCTCAGCGTATCGCTCAGCCTCCTTGATCATCCTCTCCTTCTCCTCAGGCGTCAGCTTCGTCGAACCCGTTATCTTTATGCTCATCTCCTTCCCCGTCCCCAGGTCTTTGGCCGTGACGGTGAGGATGCCGTCGGCATTTATGTCGAAGGTCACCTCGATCTGGGGGACACCCCTCGGAGCGGGTGGGATGCCATCTAAAATGAATTTGCCAAGGCTTATGTTATCCTTAGCCAGCGGCCTCTCACCCTGGAGGACGTGGATGACGACCGAAGTCTGAAAGTCCTCAGCCGTGGTGAATATCTGGCTGCGCCTCACGGGTATCGTCGTATTCCTCTCGATGATCTTGGTGAAGATTCCACCCTTAGTCTCGACGCCCAGCGACAGAGGCGTCACATCGAGGAGGACGATGTCTTGAAGCTCCCCAGCGATGATCGCCCCCTGTATGGCCGCCCCTATGGCGACGCACTCCATGGGGTCTATGCCTCGCTCAGGTTTCTTGCCCATCAACTCCTCTATGAATCTCTGAACCAGCGGCATCTTCGTCTGCCCGCCTATGAGGATGATCTTATCTATGTCCTCTGGTGTGAGCTTAGCATCCTCCAGAGTCCTCATGATGGGCTCCCTAATCCTCTCAACGATGGGCATGGCCAGCTGCTCCAGCTTGGCACGGGTCAGCGTCATGTGGAGATGCTTAGGGCCGCTCTCATCCCAGGCGATGTAGGGCAGATCGATATCGGTTTGGAGCAGAGTTGACAGCTCTATCTTGGCCTTCTCGGCTGCCTCCTTCAGCCTTGCCATCGCCTTCGGGTCTTGGCTTAGGTCTATGCCCGTCTCCTTCCTGAACTCCTCTATCAGCCAGTTCATGATGGCCCTGTCGATGTCGGCGCCCCCCGTCTCGTTGTCTCCGCTTGTCGCCAAGACTTGGAAGACGCCTCCGCCGATCTCCATGATCGTCGTGTCATTGGTGCCTCCGCCGAAGCTGAAGACCATGATCTTCATCTCCTTATCCGTCTTATCCAATCCATAGGCCAGGGCGGCGGCCGTAGGCTCGTTGATGATCCTCACAACCTCAAGGCCTGCGATCTCACCGGCGTCCTTAGTTGCTTGACGCTGATTGTCGTTGAAGTGCGCCGGAACGGTTATGACAGCCTTCCTGATCTTCTGGCCGAGGAAGGACTCGGCGTCCTTGACGATCTTCTTCAATATGAAGGCTGAAATCTGCTCCGGTGTGTATTCCTTCCCATATATCTTCACCTTATAGCGTGTCCCCATCTTACGTTTGATCTCCCTAACCGTCCCCTCCGGATTCATCAGGGCCTGTCTCCTCGCCGGCTCGCCGACGAGTATCTGCCCATCCTTCGTGAAGGCGACTACGGAGGGGAACATCTTCCCAGCTATCGTAGGCCCCTCAGCGCTGGGTATGATGACGGGCTTACCATCCTTGATGACGGCCGCAGCCGAGTTCGTTGTTCCGAGGTCTATGCCTATAATCAGCTCCTTCTCCCCCATGCTTCTCACCCCTTAGGGCTTCCGGCGACCTTAACCAGGCTCGCCCTTAGGAGCCTCCCCTTATAGAGGTATCCCCTTCTAAGCTCCTCGATGATCATGCCCTCCGGATGCTCGGAGGTCTCAACCCGTTGAACAGCCTCGTGGAGGTAGGGGTCAAAGAATTTGCCGACAGCCTCTATCGGTGAGACGCCCTCACGCTCCAATAGGCGCTCCAACTTCCTCATCACCATCTCAACCCCCTTGAGAACCTCACTCTCACCGGTTCTCCTCGCAGCCTCAATAGCCATCTGGAGCTCATCTACGATTGGGAGGAGCTCCAAGATGAGCTCCTGTTTCCCCCGCTCAGAGGCCTCCTTCAGGCGTCGATGCATCTCCTTCTGGGTGTTGTCCAGCTCGGCCAGGGCGTATTTCAATCTGTTCAGATATCGCTCGGCCTTCTCCCTCTCCTCCTTTAAGGCGGCCTCCAGCTCCTCGATGCGCTTAATTAAATCCTCCTTCTTCACCCTCCTCCCCTTTTTAGACTTGGAGGACATGAGGATGCCTCCAAACTGGGATAGTTGAGAAGAGGGGGGATTTATTTCCTTTACGCAGCCCTATCCCTAAGGGTCTCAACAGCCCTCTCGACGAGCTCCACTGCGAGGCCGATGTAGCCCTCAGGCTTCAGCCACTCCTCCACCTCCTCGGGGGTGACGAGCCGAGACAGCTCCTCATCCTTCAAGACGACCTCCTTCAGGGGTCTACGCTCCCTCCAGCATCTCTGCGATAGAACCCTCAGCTTCTCATGGGCCTCCTGCCGGCCGAGACCCTTCCTCACCAGCTCCATCATCACCCGCTCCGTGAGACATAGGCCGAGGGTGAGATGCAGATTCCGCTGTATATTCTCCATGTTGAACCTCAAACCCCTGAGGATGTCGATCATCAGCCTCAGCATATAGTCGATGAGGATGAGACCCTCGGGAATCGTAATCCTCTCCACCGACGAGTTCGTCAGATCCCGCTCATGCTCTAGGGCGATGGTCTCCAGGGCTGGGAGAACGCTCGCCCTGATGATCCTTGCCAGGCCGCAGATGCGTTCACAGCGTATCGGATTCCTCTTATGGGGCATCGTCGACGAACCCACCTGCTTCGGGTCGAAGGGCTCGAAGACCTCAGCTATCTCGGTTCGCTGTAGATTCCTGATCTCCCTCCCCATCTTATCGAGGGTTCCAGCTATCAGGGCCAGTAGGCATTGGAGCTCCGCATGGCGGTCTCGCTGTATGATCTGGCTGCTGATCAAAGCCGGCTTGAGGCCGAGCCGCTCCATAGTGAGCCTCTGGATCTCCAGGCCCTTAGAGCCGAAGGACGCCATGGTTCCCACAGCCCCACTCATCTTCCCGACCAGCAGCCTCTCCCTAACTTCTGCGAGGCGGTCTAGATGCCTTGAGACCTCGTAGGCCCAGATGGCGAACTTCATCCCATAGGTCGTAGGGATAGCATGCTGCCCATGCGTCCTGCCTATGCAGACCGTCCCCTTATGCCTCTCAGCCAGCTCCAGGAGGACGGCCAGCAGCCTCTTCAGGTCTCCCTCCAGAATTCTCAGGGCATCTCTAAGCTGGAGGGCGAGGGCAGTGTCGACGATGTCATAGCTCGTAGCCCCGAGATGAACATATTTTCCAGCCTCCCCCTCGCAGACCTCGGAGAGGGCCTTAACCATCGCCATAACATCATGGTGGGTCTTACGCTCGATCTCCCTCACCCGTTCGAGGGTGACTATGTCGACTTTGGCCTTCCTGGCGATCTCCTCAGCCGCCTCCCTCGGTATGTTGCCCACCTCGGCGTGGGCGAGGGCGAGGGCCGCCTCCACATCAAGCCATCTCTGTATGCGTGCCTCCTCCGTGAAAAGGCTCCTCATCTCAGGGTGGTAATACCTGAACTCTATGGGGTGGACGGGCATCCCAGCCCTGTGTAGATTTGAGGTTAGATAAGGCTTCCCACAGATTCAACAATAGTGGTTAAATCTCTCTTCCAAAGCTTCCCTTCATAGGGGTTCAATAATCTTAACGAACCCTCCTACCTCTTTTATAGGATTCTGGACATCATCTGATGAGATGGAGCAGGGTCTAAACATCATAGTCTGCATAAAACAGGTTCCTGAGACCGTTGAGGTTGAGATCGACCCCGAGACGGGGAGGTTG